>QHYO01000573.1 GCA_003224135.1 Acidobacteriota bacterium
CGATTATTGCTCCCGCCAATCCCAGTCGCTGTGCAATGGCAATTCCGCTCGATCCGCCCGGTACTCCGACCATCAACCGGTACGTCGGCCGCAGGTTCACATCATCAAATTCCACCGCGCCATTCAACACGCCTTCCGCAGTGGAAGCGTAGGCTTTCAGGCGGTCGTGGTGCGTCGTCGCCAGCACAAAGCACCCTTTCGCGCGAAATTCCTCGAGCAACGCCACCGCCAACGCGGCGCCTTCGTCCGGAGCCGTTCCCGTTCCCATCTCATCCACGAGCACGAGAGAATTCTCGGTCGCCGTCGTCAGAATCGATTTCAGATTCAGCATGTGCGCTGAAAACGTGGAAAGGTCAGCGGCGATCGATTGCTCGTCACCAATGTCTACCAGCACGGAATCGAACAGCGGCAGCACCGCGCGTTGCGCCGCAACTGGAATCGCGGATTGGGCCGCAAGAGCAGCCAACCCGGTTGTTTTCAATGCCACGGTTTTTCCGCCGGTATTCGGGCCGCTGATCACCAGCAATCGCTCTTCCCTATGGAGCGCCAGATTCATCGGCACAACCGCGCGGTTTTCGCTCTTCAGCTTGTCTTCCAGCACCGGATGCCGGGCCGCCTCCAGCCGCAACTCGCCGGCATCGGAAAATTCCGGCAGTGCCGCGTCAAAATCTCGCGCGAAACGGCCGCGCGCAAACACCCCGTCCAGCAGCGCAATCGTTTCCGCCGCCGCAACCAGCGCTGGGCGTACAGCTTGCAGACGTTCGGTCAATTCTCGCAGCACGCGCACAATCTCCGCGGCCTCATCCTCCGCCAGCTGCACCAACTGATTATTCGGTTCAACAGTTTCAAACGGCTCCAGGAATACCGTCTGCCCCGTGGCGCTCGCTCCGTGCACGACTCCCGGTGTGCTCCGCCGGTTTTCCGCGCGCACTGGAATCACAAAACGATCATTGCGCAGGGTGACGTAGTCTTCGCCCGCTTCCGCATTTCGTAAACGCAGAATCTGCTTCAACGTTTTCTGAATCGAATCGCGCGTCTGCACCATGCTCGCGCGAATCCGCCGCAACGCCGGCGACGCATCGTCGCTGATTTCTCCGTTGGGAAGAATGCATCGCCGGATGGCCGCGAGCACATCGCGAAAATCCCCCACATTCGCCGCACGCGTGTTCAACAGCGGAAATTTCGCAGCTTCTTCGCGAAATTGCACGCGCAGCAACGACGAGATTTCGAGCAAAGACGCCGCATCAAGAAATTCCGCCGCCTCCAGCGCCACTCCCGGTCCTTCAATCCTCGCCAGCCACGTTTCCGGATCAGCCAGTCCGCCAAACCCCAATTCGTTTCCGCTCCGCAGCCATTCCTGCGCTTCGCGTATCAACGCGAATTGTTCCTGCAAAAATCGTGCATCCTGCGAAAATGCCAGCGCCTCGATCGCCCGGCGCCCCGGCGCGCAGGTCGTCCTCTGCCGGAGCAATTCCCGCAGCTTGTCAAACTCCAGTACATCTTGCGCGCTTCTGCTCATCCTTCGTACCTTGTAGCGGCCACCTTCTGCTTGCCCCGCGCGAGGCCGGGGAGGCGGGGGTTCTCGAATTTCGGTTTTGTCCTTCTATCTCATCAATGCTCGCTGCAGAAAATCCGTCGCCTCTGCCGGTGTTGCCGCTGTATGCACCAATTTGCCGTTCGATTCGCCCCACACGGTAGGATGTCCCAGCTCTACTTCTCGCACGCGCTCCAGAATGGGCGTCCAAAAATCGCCCAACACCACCATTGGTTTTCCCGCGATCACGGATTTGTTCAGCATCTCCCACACCACCGCAAGTTCCACAAGCGTTCCCGTGCCGCCTTTGCACGCCACAAAGCCATGCGCGAGCCGCACCAGTTCAAACAATCGTTCCTGCCAGGTCTTCATGCGAATTTCTTTGTCAATCCATCGATTGACCTGCGGCTTGAAAAATTCCGCGGTAACACCGTACGTTTTTGCGCCGGCGCTTCTCGCGCCGCGCGACACTGCCTCCATCACGCCGCCATAGCCACCGCTGCAAACGGCAAACCCAGCTTCGCCGAGCGCCCGTCCAAGCGCCTTTGCTTCCTCGTAATCGGCTTCGTTTTCGCGAGGACGCGAACTGCCAAAGACTGTGATGATCCGCTCCATTGCCCGCTTTTCCAAGAAATCACTGCGCCTTTACGCAGCACGCCGAGCCCGTCGCATCAAACTCTTCGATCATCGCGATGCTCAGCGCATCCAGCGCGTCCGTCGCTTCGTGACTCTTCGAACCCATGTTATTGCTTAGAAACGAAAATACCAGCCGCCTTCCACTCGGCAGGTCAGCGTAACCCGATCGCGTTCGCACGTGTTCGACTGAACCGGTCTTCGCATGCAATCTTCCCACGGCGATGCTGTTCTTCATTCGATCCTCGAGCGTTCCATCTATGCCGGCCACTGGAAGCGATCCAAAATACGCTCCGAACCACGGCTGTTTCTGCACATACAGCAACAAAGCCACCACCGCGCGCGGCGTCACCAGATCGTGCCGCGACAATCCGGAACCATCGGTCTGCACCACATCGCCTGGCGGTATTCCTGCAATTGAATAAAAGGTCGCGGCAAAATTCGCTAAATCTTCCGGCGTGCTCCACGCACCGTTTTGCCTGGCTGCCGTACGCAACAGCATTTCCGTGTGCAGATTCTGGCTGATTTTGTTTACCAGCTTTACGGATTGTCGCAGCGGAATCGAGAGGTGCTCCGCAAGCACAACTCGCTTTTCCCCCTCCGGGGGGCCAGGTGGCAAAGAAAGCTGCCGCACCGTGCCGCTGACTTTGATACCGCGGTCTTCCAGCAGGCGTTTCAGCATGGCGGCGGCGTGCAGCGCAGGTTCCTGAATCGCCAGTGTCAGTTTGCGTTGATTGCTTTTCGCAGGCAGCGTTCCAAGAAGGGCCACCACATTCGAGCCCGGCTCGCGTTTCAGAGTCAGGTCAGGTTTCACTCCGGTCGCTGAAGTAATCACCTGGTTGTCCACTGTAAATTCCGGCGCAGTCGGCGCTACAACCGCATCCACGCGATCGCCTGCGTTGCCGCCCGGTGTGAGGGTCAGCTGAACCGTGTTGTCGTCCAGCACGATCGCGGAAATCGCGGCGCCATACTCCCAGACCATGTCGTCAATTTCCCAGCCGTTCGGGTAGCGGTCGCGCGGAAAATAACTGTCGTCGCCTACAATGTCACCGGATATTTCCTTGACGCCCTTCGCGGCGATGGCGTCCGCCAATTCAACGATCACCTTTTCGGAAGGACCGATAAACTCTTCTTTCAAATCGAACGGAAATTTGCGGTTTGAAAGATTGGGATCGCCACGCCCCACCAGGTAGACCGGACCTGCAAGTTTTCCATCAGCCGCGGGCTCCGCTAGAGATTCCAGTGTGGTTCGGAAACGATAATCCGGACCGAGCGTCGCCAGCGCAAGAGCCGTCGTGAACAATTTCATGTTCGACGCCGGAACAAAATATCTGTCCGCATTTTGTTCGAAAAGCACCTGCCCGGTATTTGCATCGGCGATCAGGATGCCCCACTCGCCTTTGGCTGGCTGCCCGCTTCCTAAAATCATTTGCGTACGCGCGCCAAAAATTTCCACAGGCGAAAGGCTGTGCGCCGCTTCCGCGCCATTCGTCTTGCCCTTTTGTTTCGAATCCCCGCAGCATTTTTCCCGGGCTTGCGTGGTCTCCTGGGCATGGCTGGCTTCCGCGCGCGGCTTGCTTTCTTGAGCCTCGCCGGCATCCGCCAGCGAAAAGGCAAGCACACCGCAAATCAGCCAGTTTTGAGCGCTTCGCGCCATAACCATGGACACCACATTCCCCAGCTGGATAATTTCCGTCGAGCCAAGTATATTCCATAAGCCACGGAACATTTCCTCGGAGAGGCGCGGCCTTGCCGCCTTCCCCCAATATTGGATTCGGGGCTCAACTGTCCGAATGTTTTATCGAAATCCCCGTACACGCGGGCACGTCCTTCAGTCGGAGTAGGAATCATGATCGCTCATAACCCCCTCCACGGATCCGGACAAGCGGGATTCCCGCATCCGGCTCTTGCCTTAGGTGAGGACGCCGATGCGATGCAGGGGATAGGGATGACAGACAGAAGGCGGAGGCAGC
>QHYO01000574.1 GCA_003224135.1 Acidobacteriota bacterium
CGGCGTGGCCCGGGCAGGTCCCCTAAGGGCTCACGGACGTTCTGGATTTTTCGTTCCGCCCATCGCACTCAGCGCTTTCGTCGCCGCCTGCTTCGCTTTTTCCGGCGCTCCATCCACAGCAAGAGCAGCCTGATATTCTGACTTCGCGTGGTCCGGCTGGCCCTCGATGTCGTAGATGGTTCCCAGATGAACGTGAGACCACGCGAGCACCAGCGGATCCTGTGTCGCCGCGTGTTCGCCGCTCGTCAACCGTCCAAAAACTTCTTTTGCGCGGACGCCATCCTGCTCCATCATCGCCACGACTCCAAGTCCGAACAGCGCCCGCGGCTGATCCGGATATTTCACCAGCACTTTTTGAAAGGATGCCGCTGCGGCGCGCGGATTTTTCTCCGCAATGTGTCGTTCTCCTTCCGTCAGCGCAGCAATTGCTTCCGCATCATTTGGAATTGTCGTTGGTGCAACAGCTTTGTGACGGGCTAAGACTTCCGCCTCGGTCGCGTTCGTTTTTGTTCCGCGCGGCGCAAACTTGATGGTGGCGATTCTTTTTCTTTCCGCTGCCAGATCGATCGAACGCACCAGATCGGGAAAGTACAATTTCATCCCTGGTTCGGACTGCTCAAACTTCGCAAGCGCGGCAAACAATGGCCGAACGAGCACGTAACCATCCGCATCGGCGATATCCATTGCTGATTCGCGTTCGCCGGGAGACATTCGCTTCAGCTTCAGCTCAACGGCCCGAACGGTGCACTCAGCCACATACGACGGAAAATCATCCTTTAAATCAGGATCGAGCCGCGGAGCAGCGGCGGCTGTTTCAAACAGCGGCAGCTTGACCGCAATCACGTGCGAATACTGCAACGGCAAGGGATCCAGCAAAAAATGCAAAAACGCATGACGGACAGTGTCCAGCGGAATCTGGCCGGAGCCGCTCACCACCAGTGAATAATGATCGCCAAAATTCCGCACGTTGGTGATGCGGCCGACAAGCGGCTCCACAACAATGGTGAACGAGCGAGGGCTGGTCGGATCCAGAATTTCGCGCAAGTAACCGGTCGCCACAAAAACGACTTGCGAAACCGAGTCATGCATCTGTTCAATCTCGCGGTTGTAAACCGGTTGAACCTGACGCCACAGCTCGCCGATTTTCTGTTCCTTGTAATAGTTCGAAAGAATCTCCGGGAATCCTTCGAGCGCAATCACTTCGGGAGGCAGTTCGTCCCGCCGCAGAATCGGTTCGAACTTCGGCGCGGGGCCGCTCACCAACCCAAACCAGATATAGCGCGAAAGCATTTGGCCGGCGTCCGCCAATTCGTGCTGCTTATAGAAATTTCGCATCACGTCAACGGCGGGACCCTGCTGGTGCTGCAGCCTGTCGCGAAGCTGCGCGCGCATCGGCGACCAGTTCGTCGCGCTGACGTCCGCTTCGAATCCGGAGGCGAGCAGCGCGCACATCGTGGTGAACATCGCTTCACTGCCATCAACAGTGACGGTAGTTACTGGCGCGGCTTGAAGTTTGCGAGACGGTGGGCGTTGCTGGCAGCTTGCAAAGCTGGGCAGCAGTAGCCCTGCGCACAAGAAAATACCCGGACTCCACAAAAATCTTCTCATTCGATTGGTCGCGAAATTGTTCCTGGCTACGCTATTCTGCGCAAATATCGTGCGCGCGAGCCGCACTTCAATTTACAAGCGCACCACATTCGAGTCAAGAAATGGGCCCGCCTGTCGATACGGCAACTCTTGCCTGGATGCGGCGCATCTGCTTAAAGTGAAGATGCCTGTCAACCACGGTAGGATGGCTCGGGTTATGCAAACCGTTCATTTCCGGCTTGGTGCCGCGTTTGTTTTTTTCAGCTTGCTGGGAAATTTTTGTGCCGCGTCATCGCGAGCGCAACTACAGGGAGATGTCCCGCCACCTCAGCAACCGATGAACGCGCAGACGGCCCCGAAAACGCAGGCCGCTTCGTCCATTGGTGCTCCAACTGGAAAGAAACGTCTTTCCAAGGACTTCACGCTAAAGGGCGATTCAACCTGGACCGACACCGGCATCGACGTTTCGCCCGGTGAGCACGTCGTGGTCACTGCAAACGGCAAATTGCGTTACACCGACGCCAAGGACGACAATGGCCCGGAAGGTCTGCCCCGCGGCTTCAAAGATCTGCTGCGCATTCTTCCTCTCAATGCTGCCGGACGAGGCTCTTTAATCGGCCGCATCGGAGACGCCGACGTTGCCCAGCCTTTTCTTATCGGCACGTCACATGACCTGGTCTCGCCGATCTCCGGCCACTTGAGCATGGGCATCAATCAATCTGATAACGACACCGGCGATGGTTCGTACACCGTGCACATTGACGTCTATGCTGTGGACTCTACCTCCGGGGCGACTCTTGCGATCGCGAAGTCCGTCACCGCGATTCCCGGCATCGACAATTCGCTTTTCGGAAGAATCCCACGCCGCATCGCCGACAAAGATGGCAATCCCGGCGACATGGTGAACTTCATGATTCTTGGCCCCGAAGCTCTAATGCTGCGCGTCTTCACCGCCGCCGGCTGGGTCAAAGTCGATGCAGATGTGAAAGGCACGGTGCTCCACGGCCTAATTGTCAGCCTCTCGAAAGAGTCTTACCTCACGATGCCGATGAGCCAGCTTTATCTTTTCGGCCGGGCGCAGGATTACGGCTGGGCGCACGCCGAACCCATCAGCGTCGTCGCTTCTCGCAATCACCTTCGCCTCTGGAAAGCGCCGTTCGCCGTGAACGGCGAAACGCTCTGGGTCGGCGCGGCGACTCACGATGTTGGTTTCGAGCGCGATCAGCGTAACAACGGCGTCACGCACAAAATTGACCCGGACATCGACCTGGAGCGCGATTACGTCGAAAAAACTCTTACCAGCACCGGACTCGTCGCCGAGGTCGTCCACTTTCTTCCCGACAATCCGATGAAGGAAGCGAAAACCGCCACCGGCGGCTCATTCCATTCGAGCGGACAAGTTCTCATTCTCAAACTCGCCGAATCGGGCAAGGACCTTTCCGCGTCCTCGACTGGGGCATCTTGATCTGTCAGTGACGGCGTGATGAAACACCAGGCAGCGCACTTGTTGCCGCTTGCCGCAGTACTTCCGCAGAAATATTTGCGCCGGTCAACAACAGCACGACGTTCTTACTCCGTTCATCCCGCGATTTTAGAAATGCCGCCGTCGCCGCCGCTCCCGCGGGCTCCGCAACAACATGTTCATCGATCAGCAGCCGGCGGATAGCGTTCAACATCTCCTCTTCGCTTACCAGCACGACGTCATCGACCAATCGACGAATCGCGTCGACGTTCGCAGTTACAGGCGTTCGCGTCGCTAGGCCGTCCGCGATGGTATCGCATGTTTCCGTCTCGATCGCACGGCCATCCTTCCACGATAGAAAATATGACGGCGCGCGTTCGCTCTGCACACCGACGATTTTCACTTTGCTCGAAGTCTGTTTCGCCGCAGCCGCGACTCCCCGAATTAACGCGGTATCTCCCATCGGCACGTAAATCGCATCCACTTCCGGCAACTTCTCCAGGATCTCGCAGGCAATCGTGCCCGGTCCCGCGGGAACATCAGGGTCCGTTGCATCGTTCAGAAAAAATGCACCATGCACTTGCGCGTACTCAGCCGCCATCTCAAATGCCGCCGCCAAATCAGCGCTTCCTTTTTCAACGATCTTCGCACCGAGTCTCACAATATTTGCGCGCTTCACCGGATTGCTTTTTTCCGGCAGAAAAATTCGTGCTTTCACACCAAGTAATTCCGCAGCGTACGCCACGGCCGCTCCGTGATTTCCTGTGCTTGATGCAACCACTTCGCTCACATTTCTTCGCTGCATTTGCAGCCCCAGTGCGTATAGTGCGCCACGAACTTTGAACGAACCCGTCGGCAGCTCGTTTTCAAGCTTCAGATAAACGTTTTGATCGGAAGAACCGCCAAGCGAACCACCAAGGACCAGCCGCGTCTGCGGCAAATATTTAGAAAGAAAATCGCGTGCATTCTGGAAAGTCGCATCAAGCATCGCTAAGGATTGTGCAGATTCGATCCGGCCATGTCTTTTTCGGGATACATTTCTTCGAACTCCGCTTCACCGTGTAGCAACGCCAGGTCCGGATCTCGCCGGGCGTGGCTAACGTCGCGAAATCCTGCTTCCCACGCTTTCTTAAGTGCTTCTAGTGCGTCCGGTTTCCTCTTCAGCATCGCGTACAGGCATGCTGCGTTGTACAGAATTGATGCTTCGTTTGCGCGCAAAGTCATGGCAAGATTCAATTCCTTCAGCGCATCGTCCACTCGCCCGATTTCCGCGTAGTCGCTTCCTAGAAGAATCCGCGCCCGTGCGTCTTCCGGCACATGTTTCAAATGATTTTCCAGAGCGCTCATCCGGCGCTGCAGCAGATTCAAGTACGCTTCCCGTTTCCCGAGCGCCCCCAATGAATTCGCGATTGGGACGTACACGTTATAGTCTTCGCCGCTCGCTTCCAGCGCCGTTTCCATAATGTCTACAACTTCCTGGAATCTTCCCGCCGAAAACAGCGCTCTGCACAATAGATAGAACGCGCCTTCGCAATCCCGCTTTCGCTCAATTGCCTTACGCACCATGCGAACAGCTTCGTCGTGCAAGTCGGTCGCGTACAGCACCCAGGCCTGGCTCACCTGCACGTCGGGCAGATCCCAGCGCAGGTTGACGGCATGGCCGGAAGCGGTTCTTGCGCGCTCGACCCAGATTTCGTCGCGGCTGTAGTTGCAATAAAACATCGCACACGCATTTGCGCATGAGGCGTACGCCAGCGCAAAACTCGGATCCATCGCCACCGCGCTCTCGAACATCTGCAACGCAAATTCCAGATCTTGCCTCGTCTGTCGCCGAGCATATCGCTTTCCGCGCAAATACAAATCGTATGCCTGCAAATTCTCGGTCGGTTTCACCGCCAGCGCTTCCAATTCCTGCGGTGACAATGTCACGCGCAGAGCTTCGGCAATTTTCCGCGCGATTTCATCCTGTACTTCGAAAACATCCTTCATTTCGCGGTCGTACCGCTCGGACCACAGCGGAAAATCCGTGTGCGTATCCACCAATTGCGTATTGATCCTCAGCCGGTTGCCCGATCGCCTTAAGCTCCCCGTCAGCACGTAGGCGGCTTTCAATTGCTGGCCGATTTGCACCGGCGTCACCGCCTTATCGCGAAACGCCAAGACAGTCGGTCGGGAATAGGTATTTAACCCGCGGATTTTCGACAATTCAGTGATGATGTCTTCCGTGATTCCATCACGCAAATATTCGTCTTCTTTTACGCCGCTAAGATTTTCGAAATACAACACGGCCAGCGATTTTGGCCCGGTTTTCTGCGTTCCGGACTTTGAATCCGTGGCCGTAGCAGCCGCTTTTTTCCCCGATTCGAGATCTCGCTTAAGCCTGATCAGGTCGGTCTTCAATTCGGTCGCAGACTGGCAACGAAGATTCCTGTCCTTCTCCAGTGTCTTCTCGATGATTCTGCCGAACTCTCGCGGCAATCCGGAATTCACCATGTCCACTGGCAGCGGCTCGCGATTCAGAATGGAGTCGAAGATGACTGCAGAAGTGTCGCCTGAAAACGGCAGGCTGCCTGTCGCCATCTGGTAGAGCACCGTACCCAGTGAAAACAAATCCGTTCGCGCATCGACCAGCCCGCCGCGCGCTTGTTCCGGCGACATATACATGATCGTTCCGATCGCAGATCCCGGTGAAGTCAGCGCGCCGGTTTCCGCGCTCGTGTCTTCGAACGAAAATGACGTGCTTTCCGCGGCAAACTGCAGCTTCTCCACTTTCGCCAGGCCAAAATCCAGAATCTTCACCTGTCCGCGGTCGGTGATAAAAATATTCGCGGGCTTAATGTCTCTGTGAACGATTCCCTTGGCATGTGCAGATTCGAGCGCATCGGCAATTTGAATCGCCAACGGCAGCAACTTTTCGATTTCCAAAGTCTGCCCGCCCATACGCTGCGCCAGCGTCTGGCCCTCGAGCAACTCCATCACAATAAAATGCTGCCGCTCGTGCTGTTCGATCGCGTGAATGGTGCAAATGTTTGGATGATTCAGCGCCGATGCCGCACGCGCTTCTCGCTGGAAACGTTCGAGGAGTTGGGCGTCGCTGGCCATTTCGTGCGGCAGGAACTTTACCGCTACTTTCCGCCCGAGGCGCGAATCCTCGGCTTCATACACCACACCCATGCCACCGCTGCCGATTTTGCGGAGCACTTTGTACTGGGAAAACGTCTGGCCGACCGGCGAATTTGCCTCTGTCATTGCGTGCAAATACTAGTCGCCCTTCCCCACCCGGTCAAGGCGTCTCCGAAATCCCCGGGCCATCTATCTGGAACGTACCACCCAAACCGCCGAAATTCTGACCCTCGACAAGGATTTTGAGATCTATCGCTGGGGAAAGAACAAGTCCTTCCAAATCCTGCTGAATACCACGTAACCGAATCCGCTCCGCTTGCACTTACAGAAGTATGGTTGTTGAGATCTCTCCCCTTCCTGCGTTCAGGCCACGCATGCGCAGTTTGAGCACGGCGTGGCTCTTCTGCATTCGTTTGAATACGAACAGGCCAGCAAACAGTTTCAGGAAATCGAAAAGAAAGACCCGCACTGCGCTATGGCCTATTGGGGTCAGGCCATGAGTTTGTATCACCAGCTGTGGGAACGGCCATCCAGGGACAATCTCAAGCTCGGCGGCGAGTTGCTTGCCAAGGCGCGCGCGCTCAATCCTGCAACTGCACGCGAAGGAGATTACATCCAGGCACTTACTATTTTCTTCACGGATACCGACAGACTCGATCACCGCCAGCGCGCGGAGGCCTATGCGAAAGCCATGCAAGGCGTCTATCAGCGCCATCCGCAGGACCGCGAAGCTGCCGTGTTCTACGCGCTTTCCCTTCTCGCCTCAGGCTCCGATGACGATCCTGCTCTCACCAACGCCAAAGCGGCCATTCACAGCTGCGACAATCCCGCCATGGCCAGCCTCGCTCTTCCCGCCGCGCGCAAATACGCCGGCATCGCTCCTGCTTCTCCCCACGCCGTGCATATGCCGTCACACATCTTCGCGCGCTTGGGTCTTTGGCAAGACGACATCAACTCAAATCTCGCCGCTATCAAAGAGGCCGACAAAATGGCAGCGATGCATCTGCATGTCCTGCATCACAAAGTGCATTCCATGGACTTCCTCGAATATGCCTACCTCCAGATTGGCTACGACGCCGGTGCAAAGGCCCAAATCGATGCTCTTGCTGCCGCCCACGAGGCCGATGCCGATCCCGAGTTTAAGAACTATTTCGAGGCCCAGCTGATTCGTGGCCCGGCTACCTACGCCATCGAACGCCGGCAATGGAAGGACGCGGTCAACCTGCAGCCGCTTGCCGACGCTCCGCCCTACGTTCAACTGATCGCCTATTGGGGACGCGCGGTGGCTGCCGGTCACCTCCACGATCGTGCCGCCGCACAGGACGCTTTGAAGCATTATGACGAACTACTGGAGGCCACGCGTAAAGGGAATAAGCCATACATCGCCGATGACCTGAAAGAACACGATGTCGTAAAAGGGTGGGCGAAATACGCGTCGGGAGAAACAGAAGAGGCTGTGCGTCTGCTCCGCTCCGTCGCGGAGACGCAGGACAAACTCGGCAAGCGCGAAACCGAGTTGCCGGCTCGCGAAATGCTCGCCGACATGCTTCTCGATATGCAGCGTCCGCAAGAAGCTCTCGCCGAATACGAGACTTCGCTACGCACCGACCCGAATCGCTTCAACGGCCTCTACGGCGCGGGACAAGCCGCGGACATGACTCAGCAGAAGGAGAAAGCGACGGGCTACTACTCGCAACTTCTAAAGAACTGCGATGGCGTCCGGTCCGATCGCCCCGAGCTGACGCAAGCAAAAACCCTGCTCGCCGCCAAATAGCGCGGAGCGAGCCCCTCGGCGCTCGTTTAAGAAACATCTTCGGGATTTCGGACGCTGAAGCCGGTATTACTCGACACTGGTGTGATTGTTGCGTTGCTGGATCGCAGTGAGAAGTTTCACCAGTCGTGTGCCGATGTAGTTCGTGATTTGGAGCCGCCTCTCGTCACTTGCGAAGCAGTGATTGCGGAAAGTTGTTATTTGCTGCGGAATCTTCCTGGTGCTCCTGAAGCAGTGATCGAAAACGTCTTCGCCGGGATTTTTCAAATTCCCTTCCAACTTTCACGAGATGCGGACGGCGTGAAACAGCGCTTACGAAAATACCGCGACCGCAAAATCGATCTAGCTGATGCGTCCCTGATTCGCTTGGCGGACGACTTTGAAACCGCCGATATTCTGATCCTTGACAAGGATTTTGAGATCTATCGCTGGGAAAGAACAAGCCCTTCCAAATCCTTCTGAAGATCAGGCAACCGAAGTCTGCTCCGCTTGCAAATATGGTTGTTGAGATCTCTCCCCGACTCCTTCGTGTTTCCCGTTCAGGGATTCAGATGCTCGCGGCCGCTGCGACTTCCCTGGCCCGCGACGCTTTCCACAAGTCGATGTATGGTTTCAGATCGTCCATCATTCTTGCGAACTGGAACATGTCGAGGGATTGCGCGCCATCGCTGATGGCTTTTTCGGGGGCGGGGTGTGCTTCAACGATCAAGCCATCGGCACCGATGGCCACACCGGCGCGAGCTAAGGCCGGCACCAGGCTGCGCTTTCCCGTTGCGTGGCTTGGATCCAAAATCACCGGTAGGTGCGTCAATTCGTTGAGTGCAGGAATCGCCGCAATGTCGCAAGTGTTGCGTGTGACCGTCTCGAACGTGCGAATGCCTCGTTCGCACAACATCACGTCAGGATTTCCATGCGCCACGATGTATTCCGCGCTCATCAGAAGTTCCTTCACGGTGCTGCTCAACCCGCGCTTCAGCAGAATCGGCCGGCCGCATTTTCCGAGCGCTTTCAATAGCATGAAATTCTGCATGTTGCGCGCGCCGATTTGCAGCACGTCAGCATAGTTCGCCACGAGATCGACGTCGCGGTCGCTCATCACTTCTGTCACGATTCCCAGCCCCGTCGCTTTTTTCGCCTTCTGCAGCAGCTTCAGTCCTTCTTCTTCCATCCCCTGAAAATCGTATGGCGACGTGCGCGGCTTGAACGCACCGCCGCGCAACAGCTTCGCGCCCGCCTTCGCGACACCTTCTGCCGAACGCAAAATCTGTTCTTCCGATTCGACCGAACACGGTCCTGCGATCACAACGAATTCGTCGCCGCCAATTACCGTTCCGTTCACGCGAATCTGCGTCTTCTCTTTGCGGAACTCCTTGCTGACGAATTTGTACGGCGCGCTGATGCGCATTACGTTCTCGACTTGCGGCATAGCTTCGATGGATTCCATGCATGCCGTCACGTCGCCGACTCCGACCACACCGATTACCACGCGCTCTTCGCCCTCAATCGAATGCACTTTGTATCCGAAGTGATTCACCTGGTTCGTCACCGCATCAATCTCCTCGCGCGTTGCGTGCCTTTTCATCGAGATGATCATCGCCATTCCCTTTCGCGGGCCGCGGCCCAATAAAAATGTGCTTCGTTCACAAAACTTCTCCGAAATCCTGAAATCGTTAACGAAAATAAACTGCCCGAAAATAAAAAAGGCCCACTCTGTGCGAGTGGGCCGAATCTTTTCGATTCTAATTGCGTTTACAGAAACGCCCCCCGCCACACATATGAGTGGTCCGTAAATCGATACCAAAACCAATAAGGGGTCTGAATCATGTTGGCAGTGTACGCAGAATGCGATTGGAAAGCAATGCCCTGCTGACGCCGCGTGGTTCCGGCGCGGATCTTAGGGATAGAGGAGCACGGTGAGGCGGAAGCGAGCGAACGGGGTCACCGTAGGGACTTCGCAGGCGCCGACGACGGCGTGGCGGAAGCGTCCGCCGGCGATCATTCTGGCCAAGTCATTCGGAAGGCGGCTCAAATCCGAAGTCTCGAATCTCGCGATGGCGGCGGGTTGCGTACCAAAGGATGTACGGTTCTGCTCGCAGCTCCTGCGCGCATCGTCCGCGCTACCGGAAATTGTGACTCCGTTCGAGTAGAGGAGATGCGCCACCTGCTGTTCCTGTTC
>QHYO01000575.1 GCA_003224135.1 Acidobacteriota bacterium
TGGAGTAGGAATGGTCATTGCTGATCACCCCCTCCACAGATCCGGACGAGCGTTACTAACGCATCCGGCTCTTGCCTTAGGTGATGACGCCAAAGCGCTGCGAAGGATAAGGATGATGCAGTACGGGTCGTGGCAGCCAAAGATTAATCAAGCGGCGCATCCGCTCCCAAGTAAGCCGCGTTTTCTGGCTTCGTCGCCGCAGCGTGCGATACCAGGCGCGTCCCACATGGAAACGAAAGACAGACAGCGCACCGAGGTTCGTAGGCACCCCGTAATAACGGTTATGCCCCGCGACCACCGAGCGCAGCCAGCTACCCACCTCCGGCACTGGATAGTGCAGCCGTTGGCGCAGTTCCATCTTGATTTCCTTCAGCTTAGCGCGTTTCCTCTTACTCATCGTGCGCCGCCCAATCGTGAACTTCCCCTTTCTCGTTTGGCTACAGATATGCGTGAAGCCAAGAAAGTTGAAGGTCTCAGGCTTCCCTTGTCCACGTGCCTTTCGATTCTGGACGGCAAGGCGTCCAAACTCGATGACCCGCGTTTTCTCGGGATGCAGTTTCAGTTTGAACTTGGCGAAGCGTTCCGCCAACTCATGATGAAACTGCTCGGCGTCCGCCTGGTGCGCAAAACCCACCACGAAGTCATCAGCCCAGCGGACAACGATAACGTCGCCTTTGGCCTTTGTCTTACGCCAGTGCTGCACCCAGAGGTCGAACACATAGTGCAGGTAGATATTAGCCAACAAAGGCGAGGCACTGCCGCCTTGTGGCGTTCCCTCATCACTGCACTTCCACTGCCCTTCGTCCAGCACGCCCGCGTTCAACCATTTACGGATGAGCCGCAAGACGCGCTGGTCTGCTATGCGATGCTCGATGAACTTAATCAGCCATTCATGGTCCAAACCATCGAAGAACGAGCTGAGGTCGCCATCCAGCACCCAGTTCACCTTTCTCGTCAGCACACCAATGTACAAGGCATCCAGCGCATTATGCTGACCCTTGCCTGGCCGGTAGCCGTACGAGAAACCGAGAAAGTCGGTCTCGTAGATTGCATTCATCACCGTGACCGTCGCCCGTTGGGCAATCTTATCTTCCAACGCCGTCACACCGAGCGGCCTTTGCCGCCCGTCATCTTTGGTAATGAATCTTCTGAGCACTGCCTTTGCTCGATAAGCCCCGCGCCGCAGCCGCAAAGAGAGGTCTGTGAGATTGCTCTCCAAGTCCTCGCCATACTGTCGCCACGTTTCCCCATCGACTCCCGGAGCGGCATCGCGCTTCAACCCGTAATAGGCTTCACGCAACGTGCTCAAGTTGTAGATGTGGTGCATCAGGCTGGTGAACTTCACCTT
>QHYO01000578.1 GCA_003224135.1 Acidobacteriota bacterium
TTCCCAACGAAACGCTCTAACATTCAGCCGAAGACGTTGAAACTGAGACACTACCGTAATTTCAGTCCACTGAGAGTTAAGCAGTTCTTGGTATATAAAGAAAAAACAACCCTACGAGATTATTCCTAGATCCAGGCCGTTATCCTCGATTGTAATACGCTAGCGTGTTGTCTTAGGTAAGCGTCCGAACTAGACCGTCTTGCCAAGTGTCCACGAAAAAGTTATGTGGACACTTGGTCTGCATCGGAGGTGATGTTCCACGGCAGTAACTCCTCGATGCGAGTGATGGGGTGGTCGGCGATGCGAGACAGCACCTCGTGCAGGTAGGCTTCCGGGTCTAAGCCGTTGAGTTTAGCCGAGCCGATCAAGCTGTAGATGGCAGCTGCGCGCTCGCCTCCCCTGTCTGATCCCGCGAACAAATAATTCTTGCGGCCCAATGCCACCGCACGCAGAGCGCGTTCCGCCGCGTTGTTGTCGATCTCAATGTTTCCGTCGTTCGAATAACGCAGCAACGCATCCCAGCGTGAGAGCGCGTAGCGAATCGCCGCCGTAGTGTCCGACTTGCGCGAAAGCTTCGGCAGTGTCGCTTCGAACCACTGTCGCAGAGATTCGAGCAATGGCCTGGCACGCGCGTTGCGAATCTGCCGGCGCTCTTCCGCTGGCCGACCGCGAATCTCTTTCTCGATTCCGTATAGGGCTGCGATTCGCTCCAGCGCTTCGCTCGCCACCGGCGATGCATGTGCCTGTTGCAAATCGTAAAACTTGCGCCGTACATGCGCCCAGCACGCCGCTTCCTGGATACGCCCGTTTTCGTAGAGTTGATTGAATCCAGCGTAGGCGTCAGCTTGCAGCGTGCCACGAAACTCGCGTAGGTGCCGCTCGGGATGTTCGCCTTTGCGATCCGGCGAGTAGGCAAACCAAACTGCCGGCGCCGTCGCATCCCCAGCCGGACGATCATCTCGAACGTACGTCCACAATCGCCCGGTCTTGGTCTTGCCATTCCCCGGTGCCAGTACCGGCACGGGCGTATCGTCGGCGTGCAGTTTGCTGGAGGCGGTCACGTAGCGGCGGAGCACTTCGATCAGGGGTTCTAATAACTGACTGGTTCCGCCCACCCAGTCGGCCAGCGTCGAGCGCCCCAACTCAATGCCCTGGCGCGCGTAAATCTCCGACTGACGATATAACGGCAAGTGATCCGCGTACTTTGAGACCAGCACGTGGGCCAACAGTCCAGGTCCCGCTACACCCCGTTCGATGGGTCGACTCGGAGCCGCTGCTTGCACGATGTGGTCACACTTCGTACAGCTAAACTTAGGCCGCACATGGCGAACCACGAAGAAGCTGGCCGGCACGTACTCCAACACCTCGCTGACGTCTTCGCCCAGCGTACTCAACTTGCCGCCGCAATCCGGACAAGCCGATTCTTTCGGTTCGTGCCTTTGCGTTTGACGTGGCAGATGATCGGGTAGGGGTCCACGGACTGGTCTCGCAGGAACACCAATAAGGAGGGGAGGTGTCGTGGCCGCAGGCTTACTCTCCGCTGGTTTCGCTTGCAGATCTTCCAGCCGTAACTCCAGTTGCTCGATCTGCCGTGCCAGCTTCTCCGACTTCCGTCCAAACTGCATGCGCTGCAGCTTGGCGATCAGCAGCTTCAGATGCTCGATCTCGCTTTCGCGCCAGAGCAGTTGCTCATGTTGCGCTCGGACCAGCGCTTTCAACGCTTCTGCCGGCAGAAGGTTCAGATCCGGAAGCAGCGTGGTTGACATGCGCGGAGTATCGCATGAATCTTCGCGCATCGATCTTCTGCACGCAAAAAAAGTTGTGCAAAAGAACCTCGCGCGTTACACCGAGAGTTGCGGATCCCACGTGCGCTCCGGCCGCCGCCAGTCAATGCCTTCCAGCAGCATCGACAACTGCGCTCGCGTCAGCGCCACTGTCCCACTGCTGGCTTGCGGCCACACGAAACGTCCGCGCTCTAAACGCTTCGAGAATAGACAAAGCCCATCGCCATCGAACCACAAAACCTTGATCAGGTCACCGCGCCGGCCGCGAAATACAAATACCTGCCCCGAGAAGGGCGTCTGTTCCAACTTGGTCTGCACCAAGGCGCTCAACCCCGTGAACCCGCGCCGCAGATCGGTCACCCCTGCGGCAATCCAAATCTGCGTGTTGGTCGGCGGCGCGATCATGGCTGCAGACACTCCAACAAAACACGCAATATCCCCGCATCGGCGCTACCTTCTATGCTCACACGTGCATGACGCAGTTGGATGTGAATCGTTCCCCTCGAGGATGATGGCGAGCAACCAGGTTCGCGACATGGAGCGCTCAACCCTGGCGAACTCTCCGGACTTACTTTGACCGGCAACAGCTTGGCCCCGCCGCTACCCAGTCGCCCCGCTTGATACAACTTCCGCCAGGTGAAAAGCAGGTTGGCGTTA
>QHYO01000579.1 GCA_003224135.1 Acidobacteriota bacterium
GGATGTTTTGCGCCGGCGCGAATATTTACATGCTGGCCAGCTCCTCTCACGCGTGGAAGGTGAATTTCTGCAAATTCACAAATGAAACGCGCAACGGTATGGAAGACTCGAGCCGCCACGACGGATTGAAATTCCTTGCGGCTCTGAATGGAACCACGGCAGGAGGCGGCTACGAACTGGCGCTGGCATGTGACGAAATTTTGCTGATCGACGACCGCTCGAGCGCGGTCAGCTTGCCGGAAACACCGCTCCTCGGCGTGCTGCCCGGTACCGGCGGGCTAACGCGCGTGGTGGATAAACGCAAAGTGCGCCGCGACCTCGCCGATTTGTTTTGCACCAATCCCGACGGTGTGAAGGGCGAACGCGCGAAGTCGTGGGGACTCGTCGACGAAATCGTAGCTCCCGCAAATTTTGCCAAGTCTGTTCAAGAACGCGCGGCGAAATTGGTCGCGTCCTCTACGCGTCCTGCAGCGGTGAAGGGAATTGAGCTTCGCCCGCTTTCCAGAAAACTTGACGATAGCGGATATCACTACTCTCAAGTGGACGTTCTGTTCGACCGCGACGCGCGAACCGCCACAATTACGATTCGCGGTCCGCGAGGCGCCCAGCCGGAAACGATCGGCGCGATTCATGCCGCGGGCGATTCGTGGTGGCCGCTCGCCATGGCGCGCGAACTGGACGACGCCGTATTGATGTTACGTGCGAACGAGCCTGAGCTTGGACTCTTCCTCCTGAAGACCGAAGGAGAAATTCCTCCCGCGCTGCAAGTGGACACGGTCCTCGCGAATTCCCGCGAAGATTGGCTCGTGCGCGAGACGGTAGGATTGTTGCGCCGTACTTTCGCTCGTCTCGATGTCTCCTCGCGCAGCATGTTCGCGATCATTGAAAAAGGTTCCTGTTTCGCCGGAACGCTGCTGGAGCTGGCTCTAGCCGCCGATCGCTCGTACATGCGCGCCCTGCCCGAGGCGGAAATCGCCGCGACAAGCGGCGTCAAAAATAACGCGGCAAGCGGCACGGGCGAGGAAGCCCCGAAAATCGCGCTCAGCGCTGTGAACTTCGGCATCTTTCCTTCAGTGAATGGACGAAGCAGACTCGAAACACGATTCCGCGGGGACCTTCAAAAGCTGGCGAAGCTGCGCGCGAAAGCAGGTGAGGCACTCCGTGCGGAGGACGCCATGGAACTTGGCCTCGTTACTGTCGCGCCCGACGATCTCGATTGGGAAGACGAATTGCGCCTCGCAATTGAAGAACGCACCAGCCTTTCGCCGGACGCGCTTACGGGCATGGAAGCGAGCCTGCGTTTTCCCGGCGCCGAAACTACCGATACAAAAATCTTTGGCAGGCTCTCCGCCTGGCAGAATTGGATCTTTATCCGCCCGAACGCCACCGGCGAACAGGGAGCCCTGAAACTCTTTGGCAAAGGATCGAAAGCAAAATTCGATCGGGAGCGTGTGTGATGGAATCGAACTATCAGGACCGCATACCGAATAACGTTGGCCTCGGCTCAAATCGCACGCTGCAGCGAGCGCTTGAACACTGGCAGCCGGAATTTTTGAATTGGTGGCATGGACTCGGGCCCAGCGACTTCAACGCTTCAAGCGTCTATCTGCGCACGGCAATCAGCGTGGATACAAAAGGCTGGGCGACGTTCGATTACGTCCGCATGCCGGATTACCGTTGGGGAATTTTTCTCGCGCAGCAGGAAGACGATCGCCGGGTCGGGTTTGGTGACCACTTTGGCCAGCCAGTGTGGCAGCAAGTGCCCGGCGAACATCGCTCTACACTGCGCCGCTTAATCGTTACGCAGGGAGATACGGAACCGGCGTCTGTCGAACAACAGCGCTTGTTGGGACACACGGCGCCGTCACTTTACGATCTGCGAAATTTGTTTCAGGTGAACGTCGAGGAGGGCCGCCATCTTTGGGCCATGGTGTATTTGCTTCACGCCTATTTCGGGCGCGATGGCCGCGAGGAAGCCGAAGAATTGCTGGAGCGTCACTCCGGCGACGCGGACAAGCCCCGCATTCTGAGTACATTTAATGAGCCGATCAGCGACTGGCTCAGTTTTTATATGTTTACGTATTTCACTGACCGCGACGGAAAATTCCAGTTGAAGTCATTAGCGGAATCGAGTTTCGATCCGCTCGCCCGCACCTGCAAATTCATGCTGACCGAAGAAGCGCATCACATGTTTGTGGGGGACACCGGAATCGGCCGCGTGATCAAGCGCACCATTGAGGTCATGAAAGAGCTTGGCACCGATGATCAGATTGCTTTGCGAAAAGCCGGAGTAATCGATCTGCCTACCATCCAAAAATATCTCAACTTCTGGTTCAGCTCATCGCTCGATTTGTTTGGCGGAGATTCATCCTCGAACGCGGCATCGTATTTTGCAAATGGTTTAAAAGGCCGTCCCGACGAAATCAAATACGAAGATCACATCGAAGCGGAGTCGAGCTACACTCTGGAACTCCCAGATGGAAAAGGCGGCATCCGCGAAGAGAGAATCCCCATGCGCAATGCGGTAAACGAAGTGGTACGCGAAGCCTATGTGCGTGATTGCGAAAAGGGAATGGCGCGCTGGAATCGCCATCTCGAAGAAGCGGGCTATCCGCACCGCATGACTCTGCCAAGCACAAGGTTTCGCCGCACCGTGGGAAGTTGGGCGAACGTTCCAACAAATCCAGAAGGCAAGCCCATCAGCGCCGAAGAATTCAACGCGCGCCAGGATGAGTGGCTGCCGACATCGGACGACCGCGCTTACGTGCACAGTGTCATGAGAGGTGTTTTCGAGCGCGGAAAGATGGCGGGTTGGATCGCTCCGCCAGAACGCGGCATCAATACGCAGCCCATCGATTTTGAATACATAAAATTCCACTGAAATTCCCGACAGCTATTTAATCCTCCATCTTGCGTCGCACTTGTAGAGCCGTGTCCTATCGCGCAAACTCTAACTCGATGATTTCTGACCAGGTACTGAAAGAGGCGTTGAGGCGCTATTGGGGCTACGACGTATTTCGCCCGAAGCAGGAAGAGATTGTACGAGACATCCTCGGCGGGCGCGACGTTTGCGTCGTGATGCCGACCGGCGGCGGCAAATCTTTGTGCTATCAACTGCCTGCCGTTCTGCAGCGAGGGCAAACGGCGATTGTGGTATCGCCGCTGATCGCGCTGATGCAGGACCAAGTCGCGCAACTTGCGCAGATAGGAATTCCGGCGGCGCTGCTGAACAGCAGCCAATCGTGGGACGAGCAGCGAGAAACGGAGCGTTCCGCGGAGGCCGGAGAGTTTCGCCTGCTCTATCTTTCCCCGGAGCGCCTGGCGAAGCAGGAAATCGTCGAGTGGCTCGCAAAAGTGCCGGTTTCTTTTTTCGCGATTGACGAAGCGCATTGCATTTCGGAGTGGGGCCACGAATTCCGCCCGGATTACCGCCAACTGAGCCTTCTGCGCAAGGAATTCCCTGGCAAACCGATCGCTGCCTTTACGGCGAGCGCGACGCGGCGTGTCCGCCACGACATCATCGATCAGCTCAAACTGGAAGACCCTGGAAAGTTCATCGCCAGTTTTCACCGCAAAAATCTCAACTACCAGGTGGTCGCCTGCGATTCTAGGACGCAGGACGAAAAGCTTCTCGAGATTCTGCGCAAGCACAACGGCAGCGCAGCGATTGTGTATTCACCAACGATCAAACGCGTGGGCGCGACCGTCGCGACTCTGCGCGAACACGGAATCGCGGCGATTGGCTATCACGCCGAAATGGACAACGCGCAGCGAAAGAAGAATCAGGAGCGCTGGATGGCGGATGAGGTCAACGTTCTGGTTGGGACCGTGGCGTTCGGTCTCGGCATCAACAAAAGCGCGGTTCGCGCAGTGGTGCATCTCTCGTTGCCAAAATCGATCGAGCAGTATTACCAGGAAGCCGGCCGCGCCGGGCGCGACGGCAAACCTTCGGATTGTTTTTTGCTGTGGCAGAAAAAGGATGCCGGACTGCTTGCGTACTTCATCGAACAGATTGCAGATCACGCTGAGAAGAAGCGTTCGTGGGATCGCTATCACGAAGTTCGCGGCTTCGCCGAATCGAAAGAATGCCGCCACAAAATCATCTGCAACCACTTCGGGGAAAAAGTGGCGTGGAAAAGCTGCGAAGCATGCGATGTCTGTCTTCCTCCAATGGAGAAGCAGAGCGACGGCGAGCAACGCCATCCGCGCGAAAGGAAAAAGAAGACCAAGCTTGCCGCGACCATCCGTGAACGTGAAATTGATGCGCCCATGTTGGCGGCACTGAAGCAATGGAGACGCAAAAGATCGCACGCGGACAAAGTGCCCGCTTTTATAATTCTGCATGATTCGACGTTGGAGCATCTGTGTTGGTCGCGACCGGGCTCTCTCTTACAACTCAGGACCACACCAGGAATAGGTGACCTAAAGCTCGAGCGGTACGGAAAAGAAATTCTGGAAGTGCTGCACAAAAAGTAATGTCGCCGGTGTGAAAGAAACGCTTGCGAAATGTTGCTCTCAAATGTATTCTTCTGTTGATGAGTTTCTATCCCCAGATGAGCATGGCGATGCGCGGTTGTTGTCCGTGCTGTTCCCGCATGCCGTCTGGCGAGGGGAAGTAGACTATCTAGTTTGACCGTCTAACTTCGAAGGATTTTGACCCACCGCCAGTGCAATCGGCAGGTGGGTTTTGTGTTTTCAGGGCAGATTCTGAATCGAGGCAAATTTGAAAAGGAGAGTAAGCGATGTCCGACTATAAGCATCCCGAAGTATTGGTCACAACCGAATGGGCGGCAGAACATCTGAACGATCCGAAAGTCCGTTTTGTGGAAGTGGACGTGGACACGAGTGCCTACGATCAGGGCCACATCGCGGGCGCGGTAGGCTGGAATTGGCAGACACAGTTGCAGGACAACGTGCGGCGAGATCTGATCGAGAAAGCCGCGTTGGAAAAGTTGCTGTCCGATTCCGGCATCTCCAACGACACGACAATCATTCTTTACGGCGACAACAACAACTGGTTTGCGGCCTACGCTTTCTGGCAATTGAAATTGAATGGCCATAACGATGTACGTTTGCTGAACGGTGGCCGCAAAAAGTGGGCCGAAGAAAAACGCGAATTGACGACAGCTCCGGCAAAGGTGACGCCGGCATCGTACAAAGTTGCCGGCACTGACGAATCCATTCGCGCAAAACGGGACACGGTGTTCGCAGTGGTGGACAAGAAATCGAAAGGTCAGCTTGTTGATGTGCGTTCCGTGGACGAGTTCACGGGGAAAATTCTTGCGCCTCCGGGACTTTCGGAAACGGCTCAGCGTGCAGGACACATTCCCGGCGCTGCCAATATTCCGTGGGCACAAGCCGCGCGCGAAGACGGCACGTTCAAGTCATACGACGAACTAAAGCAGCTCTACGGGGGAAAGGGAATCGACGGCCGCGACGAAGTGATTGCTTATTGCCGCATTGGCGAGCGCAGTTCGCACACCTGGTTCGTGTTGAAGTATCTACTCGGGTTCGAAAATGTGCGCAATTACGACGGTTCGTGGACCGAATGGGGCAATCTGATCGGTGCGCCGATCGCGAATCCGACGGTAGAAACGGCGTCCGCCGCAGGCACGCGATAAAAAGATTCCCGCCGTTTCGGGAATTTTTGTGATTTCGTTTTGTTTTGCAAAACGAAGGCGCGGTCGCCAAGTGGTAAGGCAAAGGTCTGCAAAACCTGCCTAAATCAGAGGCTCCGTGCGGTTTCGGTTTCAATAGCTTACAAGGACTTGAATAGGGGTAGATAGGCGCTGCGGGGGCATTTTGGGTACAGGTTTGGGTATAACTTGGATACAGGATTTTCATTTTGGTAGCGATGCCGAAGAGGTCGAGGCGCTGGTCTGCAAAACCAGTCTTAACGGGTTCGAGTCCCGTCGCTACCTCCATATTGCTTTGGAGACAGCCCGCGTATCATTTCCCCGACAAGCGAGAAGAGCCAGCTGAGACGAAACTTCCAGTGTTTAGCCTAAGCCCGGCGTTCGCAAACAACTTAAAGCCCTCAAGTGGGGACAACAGAGTGGCACGGGTGCGCTATGCAAAACGGCGCTAGAGTTTAGATATTCCGAACTCGACCGCAAGAACGTAGCGGACGGGTACACCGCAGAAAATACGGAATTGGTTCACGCGAAATGCCATCAGGAACGGCAGGCTGCAAAAGGTCACGCCTGAAACATCGGCGCTTGCGCGTTTAGCAACTTACAGGGCCGCCCGCTCTGGTGCCAGTTCCAGAATCGCCGGAATCAGTTCGCTCGCCAATTCCAGCTTATCCAGCAATCTTGCCGCCCCAATGCTGTCTGCTAATGTGTTCGCTTCATCATCATTTGCAAAAGATATTGCTAGCAGCTTTGTACCAGCGAATAGATGCTGTTTTGCGCCGTCAGCCATGTGCAAGTCAAAGATAATTTCATCAGGACGCAATTCCTCCGTCTTCTGGATTGCTTCAGATAAGGTCGCGGCTTCACCGACGAGCGTAATATCTTCGCGTTCGCTCAACAAGATTCGAATTGCCTTGCGTACGGCTTCTGCGTCTTCAGCTAAGAGAACCTTGACGCACATAGTGCCTCCGTTCGAACTAGTAGCTCGGGACTCAGCTCAAGTTTTAGATACCCTCTGAACGAATACGAGTCAACGCGGATTTCAAGAGCGTACGCTAGCGGACGCAAACGCACGCCCTTTGACAGTGGATTCCGCTGGCGTCGAACAAGAAAATGTAAGACTGTTCTTACAGCGAAACCGCAGGAGAGCATGTTGCCCATCGAGCTGGGTTGGTTGGGAGAAGGGACACCGTGCGCAACGTAGTTCTGAAATACCCAATCTGGCAGAAGCCCTACCGAGCAGCTGTAATAGAAACAAATCCTAAACTGCTCAAACAGAAAATCGCAGGCGCAGAGCAGGCCGCCATATTGCGACTCAAGCAACTACAAAACAGCGCAGACAATCATCATGAACTGATAGCACTTACGGACGCGCTGACAGCATTGAAAATACTCGGAGAAACAATCTGGGCTGAGTGAGACGAAGGCACATATTTACGTTTCGAGGATAGCGAAATGGCCGACACCTACCGAATCACTTCCCACGGCCCAAACTTCATAATCAAACACAACGCCGGCATGACGGTCGGCGTATACAGCACACAGCGAGAAGCATTACGCGAAATCGAAGCGTTCGAACAGGATGACTTGATGCTGGAAACAGCGAGAAGCTTAGTCAAGAGCGCGGTCGATGTGTTAGTGCAAACCCATAATATCGACCGCCGGGCTGCGCATGGTTGGATTAGAGAGGCAGCGGAATAGCCATACCTTAGCAGCGACCAGTGCTCAGCTTCGGAGCGCGTCACGATCCTCGTTGACTACGTCCGGCTAGCCGATGGCACCGAGTGGGGCAATTCTACAACGGAAGAAGCAAAGAAGCTGGCGGCTCGTTACCAGAAATAATTACGGCCTCCGCTTCAAAGTGATGCCTGATTGACGGCAAAACCGTCCATCTTGAATTTAAAGCTTCCGATTATGCTGCTTATCAAGAGTTAGAACAGGCAGCGAGTGACCGCCGTCTTGTCCATGCTTAACGGTAAGGAAGCAGTGCTGACGTTGCGATTGCGGCGAATAGGAGTAGCAGGAATAGTCTGAGTAAAATCGTTCGCATGCAAGAAGTGTGCTACCCCTGTGAAAATGCGTCAAGGCTGGTTTCCTCTTGTTTGCCATTCGCCGCTATGCCCCGGCGTCCCGCCCGCCCCCAGGGACCACTTCGCAGGACCTGGCTACCTTGAAGAATTACCAAAGGATTCTGTGGATTTCAGCTACTGTATATGTCGTCATTTTTGTGCGCGGTTTTGTCTACGGCTACTCAATGATCGGCGAAATCCCTACTGCGGCAATTGCCGTAGGGGAGATTCTCAACGCGTCGATTTTAGCAACAATTATTAGTCAGCTTTGGAAAACCTACCATCAAGGTCGCTCAGTTTAGGATCAAAACGACCGAAGAATAGGCTGGAGAACCGGGTGATCTCGGCAAAGAGCGACCACAGCAGGCTGAATTAGCGCTTCGTATGAAAGTTCCTACGGGCGATCGAGTTCAACCTCGTTCTGATGGGACCAGTCAATGGTAGGGTCGAGCGAGGGATCGACGGGAGTACCATTCGCATTCTCCCCTTCTTTGCTCTTGGCGAGTTTTTTTTGTGCGCGGCGTTCGGCCTTTTCCTTTTGTTTTTCGAGCCGCTTCATTTCTTTCTGGCGCTTCTGAAATGTAATTGACATGGGTGTCTCCTCGAAGTTAGGTTGACGCCGGTAGTGCTCCTGAACGAGTTCCCTAAATAGAGCTCTCGACGAAAATTCGGAAGCGACGCGAGCGTGACGGATGCCGCAACTTACGCAGCGCCTTCGCTTCAATCTGACGAATTCTTTCCCGCGTAACGTCGAACACCTGCCCCACTTCCTCGAGGGTGTGTTCGCTGCCATCGTCCAGACCGAATCGCATCTTGATGATTCTTTCCTCGCGCGGCGTCAGCGTGCGCAACATGGACGCCATCTGTTCTTTCAGGTTCAGGTGAATAGCCGCGTCGGAGGGAGACACGACGCCCTTGTCTTCGACCAGGTCGCCGAGATGTGTCTCTTCGTCTTCGCCAATCGGCGTTTCAAAGGACACGGGCTGCTGCGCAATTTTTTTGGTCTTGCGGACGGAATCGACGGAAACGTCCATACGCTTCGCGATTTCTTCAGAAGTCGGCTCGCGGCCAAGCTCCTGCACCAATTGCGCGCTGGTGCGAACCTGCTTATTGATGGTCTCAATCATGTGAACAGGAACGCGAATGGTTCGTGCCTGGTCGGCGATGGCGCGAGTGATTGCCTGCCGAATCCACCAAGTCGCGTAAGTGGAAAATTTGTAGCCCCGACGCCATTCAAACTTGTCGGCGCCTCGCATCAAGCCGATGTTGCCTTCCTGGATCAGGTCAAGAAACTGCAGCCCGCGATTTGTATATTTTTTTGCAATGGAAACGACGAGGCGCAGGTTTGCTTCGGTCAGTTCTTTTTTGGCTTGCTCGGCATCGGCCTCGCCACGAAGAATAATCGTGAGCGCGCGTTTCAAATTCGTTGCGGAGGCTTTACCGGCTTCTTCAATCTCGCGAACCTGCACGCGGCACAAGCGGAGCTTCTTGCGCGCTTCTGCAGCAACTTCGCCTCGTGATGCGTTGGCGCGGCGTTCAAGGCGCGCTGATTCGCGCTCCAGCAATTGCAGCCTCTCAACCGTGTGGCGCACCAGATCAATCAAGCGTTTCCGTTCGCGCTCCTTGAAATGAACGGAACGAACCAGATGTGACATTTCGATGCGCGTCCGAGCCAAGTGGCGTCTGGCTCTCACGTGTGCACGCTTGTTTGAGGTTATGGTGTTTTCGAGCTTGATCGCCTGTTTTAGAGCCAGATCATAAAATTTCGCGATCTTGTCGATCAGTTGCAGCGTCTGACGGGTCTTGCTCTCAATTTTCTCCGGAGTCAGATCTTCATCGTCGAAGTGTATAATCTCTTTAATGGGACGGCTGCCATTTCGCAGTTCTTCGGCAACCGCGATCAACGCTTTCAGCACGATCGGCGAACGGGAAATTGTTTTCAGTACCAGCAATTGCCCGCGCTCCATGCGCTTCGCGATGGACACTTCGCGTTCGCGTGTGAGCAACGGCACTACACCCATCTCGCGCAGATACGTTCTTACTGGGTCGCTGGTTTTGTCCAACAAGCCTGGCTTGCGGTCCGCGTCGGTCTCTTCGCTTTGAGCAGGCTCGTGCGGCAGCTCGATTTCGGTTGTTTCGGTAACTTCGAGAGCCGTGTGGGCAAGCTTCGCCGCCGAAGCGTCTTCGTAAATCTCGATGCCGTCGGTTTCAAGGCTGGCGAAAAGACTATCCAGCTCCTCGGTCGTATGTTCCTCGGCCGCGAGCACCCCATTCACTTCATCTGTGAGCAGATAGCCGCGTTCCTTACCTACACTAATAAGGTTGCGGATCTGGTCGAACTTTTCCTGGGTCACGAGCACGAAGGTCTCTCCCCCTCAAGCCACTACAAGAACTGCCCGGTCTTCTTCTACAAGTCTTCTTCTGCGCAACGGCCGCACTGGTACACGACCGTGAAACGCCGCCTGAATGCCACGGAAGATGATGGACGGACTGCAGCCGTAGCTGAACTTCGCCCCGCTGCTCTTAATGATCTGGATGACGTCTACCATTATATCACTACACTGCAAGCTCGGAACGCCGTTCGCGCCCGGATCCAAAAAAATTGTTGAAATTGTGGATAACTATCCGGCAAACGAACCGTTTTTGGGAAACAGACAGTCGAACGGCCAAGGCGCCTTACGCGCCCCCGACCGTCCTTTGGAAGAGCCTTAGCCTTCGAGCTGTACCTGCAGGACTTCTCCCGGCAGGCAAATCAGGCTGGGCTTGGTCAGGTCAGAAGGGCGGTCGGCGGAGGGCCGAAGCTGCTCTTTCGGCCGAGGCTGACTGCCATCCGTACGCATCCTCTCCATTTTGATGCCTAGCGCGCGTTCGAGCTGAAACAACTCGGTGCGCTGATCCTTTACAAAAAGAGTCGAGGCAACGCCGCTGCCACCGGCGCGGCCGGTGCGGCCAACGCGATGAATGAAGTTTTCCGCCACTTCGGGCAAGTCGTAGTTGATGACGTGGACGATGTCCTGCACATGGATCCCGCGCGATGCCAGGTCTGTCGCGACGAGAACGCGGAAGCGCCCTCGCTGGAAGCCTTCGAGTGCTGCGGTACGCTGCGACTGCGAACGATCGCCGTGAATCATTGCGGCGTTGATTCCTTCGCGATTCAAGGTTTTGGCGATGCGCTCCGTTCCGCGCTTGGTGCGCGAGAACACCAGGCAGCGGCCGGTTTCCTTGCCAAGCAGATGGTGCAGCATTGCCTGCTTGCCGTCCATGGGAACCTCAAATGCCTGAAGTCGCACGTTTTCCGCCGGCTTCAGAGTGGAGCCAAAGGTCAGGCGAACAGGATTTTTGGTGAAGTCCTTCACAAGGCGTTGCATGTCGCCTTCCATGGTTGCGGAAAAGCACAACGTTTGGCGCTCTCTCGGGAGAGTTCGCGCGATCCTGCGGATTGCCGGGAGAAATCCCATGTCCAGCATGCGATCTGATTCGTCCAGAACGAGCGTGTGCAGCGCGTTGAATTGAACTTGTTGGCGGTCAAGATAATCTTCCAACCGGCCGGGTGTAGCGACCATTAGACGAGCACCATTGCGGATGGCCATGAGCTGCTGGCGCTCCGGCAAACCACCAACGACCAAAGCGGCGGCGGGAAGCTTGCCGCGTAATGCGTTGTACTGCGTTGCGACCTGCATCGCCAGTTCGCGCGTAGGAACGAGCACCAGCGCGGCGATTCCCGGCTTTTGCTGGGTGAGCAGCTTTTCGATGACCGGGATCAGGAACGCGAGAGTCTTGCCCGTGCCGGTTTGAGCGGTCGCGAGCACATCCTTGCCTTCAAGAGCCTGCGGGATCGCCGCGGCTTGCACTGGGGTCGGCGTGGTAAAACGGCCGGCGAGCAGGCGTTCTTTCAGGCTTGGAGATAGAGATAGTTCAGAGAAATTTTGCATTTAGCTTTCATGCTGGCTGAGGCCTTCGCGGGGCACACGGAGAAGATCCGGGCTGGCGCAATGGCCTGCATTGCCAGTCTTATTTTGAATTACGCTGAAAACGTACGGAGGATACGGAGGGCGGGTATTCTCAGATAACTTACGAAACCAGAGGGACCGCACAACACAACCGCGGTATTAAGCGCAAGAAAAGTATAGCACGCATCTGAGAAAATTGTTCGGCGGACGACGGAAAAGCTTGAGTGCGCTCGTTCAGTTAACGTCCTTCCGACCCGCCCGGGAAGGCGTTGCCGTCTTCGATCTTTTCCCGGACTGCGGTTTGACCTTGTTTTTTGCCCAACGCTCAATGGCATTTTTCCGGGAATGTAACTGCATCCGTTTCTCTACGCCA
>QHYO01000572.1 GCA_003224135.1 Acidobacteriota bacterium
ACCGATTGTAATACTGCTCCATGAATTCTTCGACGTTCGCTCGCAAATGATCCAGATCATCGTACTTGCTGGCGTAGATTTCCTCCCGCTTCAGTGTCTTCATGAAGCTCTCGCAGCTCGCGTTGGCGTCAGTCGTGGACTGCGCCGCAATGTGCCGGTGAAGCACGACGATTTCGCGTTACTCATCCTTATCATCCGTGGTGCGGACATGAATTTGAACTGATCGACCACAAGCAGACCTGGGGTGAAGACCGTGTTTTCTTTCACGATGAAGAACTGCGATTAATTGCTCTGCCAGCTACCTGGACCGACGTTGTTCCTGCTGATCCCTTTGTTCTAGTGGCCAACGGCCGATCACCATTCCGTGTAGAAGATTTGTGGGAACTGGCCCAGTTCTTGCGCCGGGGGTGGTCATGAGGACCAGCTCCGCGTGTAAAGCAAATTCTGTCCTTGTTGTAAAGATAATGATGTCCTACGCCCTTTCAGTGAAACAGCGCAGCCTCGGCGATAATCTTCTAATAGTCTGTTATATTTCAGAGAGATGGGCTCAGAAAAGGCTTGACACCTCTCAGAAGTGTGACATGATTAGATTTACACATATATTCCACGGAGGCGCCCATGCCCCGCACCCCGAACAAAACACCCAAGCACCAGTTCTTGCGCCAGCACGGTACACTCCATCCGCGTCCGCAAGACGTCACCCACGAACTGTTCCACGACCGCGACTTCTTCGATCCCCAGGATCTTGTTCAGGTCAAGTACGAGATGCTGCGCGAGGTACGCGTCGAACAAAAGCCCATCCGGCAAGCGGCCAAGAACTTCGGTTTATCTCGTCCTTCGTTCTATCAAGCCCAATTGGCCTTCCAAGAATTCGGGCTGACAGGTTTGCTTCCTCGGCAGCGGGGGCCGCGCGGGGGACACAAGCTTACCGACGAAGTGATGGAGTTCGTGAAGCAAGCGAGAGCCGCCGATCCTTCGCTGTCCCTCCAACAACTAGCACGTGCCGTCCAACAAGAGTTCGACCTCACGGTGCATCCGCGCAGCATCGAGCGGCAGTTGCGCCGTCAAAAAAAACTGCAGTGACCTTCTCTCCGGTGAGCCGCGCTTCTGCCAACGATTCGCTCATATCCGCCTACGAAAACTTGCGGCGTCGGGTGCTCGGCGTCTCTGACGGAGAAAAACTAGGACCGGGTTTGATCTTGTTGTTGAGCCGTGGAATGCAGGAGTGGATGCAAGCGTGTACGCAGTTTTTTCAAACCGCCCCAGAAAAACGAGAGGACTGCACGAGCCAGGAGGAACCCCTTCCCTCCGATGTACGTGCGGAAGTGGTTGTGGTGCTGGCAGGAATGTTGCTGCAACGCTCGAGGAGGATGATCTCATGAGCTCGGACACTCATCAGAAAGTCACTGCTAGTCATCTGAAACGAGATGCATATCTCTACGTGCGACAGTCCACCCTCCGCCAGGTGTTCGAAAACACCGAAAGCACGAAGCGTCAGTATGGCCTTCGTCAGCGCGCCGTTGCTTTGGGCTGGCCGCAGGACCATATCGTGGTCATCGACACTGATCTCGGCGAGTCGGGAGCTTCCACGGATCGAGAGGGTTTTCAGCGGCTGGTTACGGCGGTCAGCATGGGCCAGGCGGGGATCGTGCTCGGCTTGGAAGTTTCGCGGCTGGCACGGAACTCCACCGACTGGCATCGTCTGCTGGAAATATGCGCCCTTACCGACACCCTCATCCTGGACGAAGATGGCGTCTATGATCCCGCGCACTTCAATGATCGCTTGCTGCTCGGGTTGAAGGGAACCATGAGTGAAGCCGAACTGCACGTTCTGCGGGCTCGGCTGCAAGGTGGAATCTTGAACAAAGCCAAGCGCGGCGAGCTGATCGTGCGGCCACCGATTGGATTCGTCTACTCCGAAGGGCATCTGGTCCTTGATCCTGACCAACAGATCCAGCAAGCACTGCGTATGTTGTTTGAGGCTTTCCGTCGCACGGGGTCGGCCCTGGCCACAGTGAGGAACTTTCGACAGCAAGGGCTGCTTTTCCCGAGACGCATTCACTGCGGACCGAACCGAGGGGAAATTATCTGGGGCCGATTGGAGCATAGCCACGTGCTACGTGTCCTCCATAACCCACGCTATGCTGGAGCGTTCGTCTTCGGCCGGAGCCGCACCAAGAAAACCGTGGATGGTAATCACATCATCGAATTCCTCCCGCGGGATCAGTGGCGCACGTTTCTTCCTGGTGTCCATCCAGGCTACCTCTCTTGGGAAGAGTACGAACAGAATCAGAGGCGGCTGCAAGAAAACGCACAGGCGTTCGGATTAGATCGCCGGAAAAGCCCGCCGCGGGAAGGTCCCGCACTCCTGCAGGGTCTGATTCTTTGTGGGTCATGTGGCCGGCGCATGACGGTGCGCTACCATTTTCGCCGCGGGCGACTGTGCCCGGAGTACGTTTGCCAACGCAAAGGCATCGAGAATGCCGAACCCATCTGTCAGCGGCTTCCGGGAGTCGAGGTGGACCAAGTCGTCAGCGAGCTCTTAGTGGAGTTGGTTAACCCGGTCACTCTTGAGGTGGCCTTAGCGGTTCAGCAGGAACTACAAGCACGACTGGGAGAGGCCGACCGACTGCGCAAACAACAAGTGGAGAGAGTCCACTACGAAGCAGAGCTTGCAAAAAGACGCTACCTGCGCGTCGATCCCGATAATCGGTTAGTAGCCGATTCTCTGGAAGCTGACTGGAATCACAAGCTGCGAGCGCTCACCGAAGCGCAAGAGGAGTACGAGCGCCGCAGCGAAGAAGATCGCAAGATCTTCAATGAGGAAGAGCGGGCGGCGATCTTTCAGTTGGCGACCGACTTTCCTCGGCTGTGGCGCGATGCCAACACGCCCGACCGCGAACGCAAACGGATGGTTCGACTGTTGCTGGAGGATGTCACTTTGCTTCGTGGTGAGCAGATCACGCTGCACCTGCGTTTCCGCGGAGGAACCAGCAAGACTGTGATCTTGCCACCACCGCAGAGGTCCTGGGAGAGCTGGATGACAAGTTCGGATGTCATCGCGGAAATCGACCGGTTGCTGGACCATCACACGCATCAAGAAATCTCCGCCTTCCTTAACGAGCGTGGACTCCGGTCGGGCAAAGATCAGAGTTTTACCACTCGCTATATCGCTCGACTCCAAAGAAACTACAAACTCAAACCACGGTATGATCGGCTGCGCGAAGCCGGCATGCTGACTGCGCAAGAGATCGCACAAGCTCTGGGCGTGAACCCGAAAACCATCAGAATCTGGCGTACTCATGGCCTGTTGCAGGCTCACGCCTACACTGACAAAGGGGACTATCTGTACGAGCCCCCAGGCAAGGACGCTCCGAAGAAAGCCCAAGGCATAAAATTCTCTCGAAGGGTATCTGAAGTCAGACTCATACCGGAAAGTACGAAGGAGGTGCAGTGTGAAACGTAATCCTTCGCTTGCGGAGAACTGGCTGCGATAATGCGAATCTCCAAACGCTCGCACATGCGCCCAAAATGCGTCGTGGGCGCTTTCCCCTGCAAACGCTCCCTTTCCGTCGGCTGCCGCTTATAAACGTTCTTCCAATCGGTATACGATCCAGCGCCCAGCCCACCACTTTGCGAGAGAACCCATCGAGGATCACCGCCAAGTAGACAAATTCTGCCTTCAGCCGAATGTAAGTGATGTCCGCTACCCAGAGTTGATTGATCCCAGTCAGTTTCATCCGAGCAGCTAAGTTCAGATAAACCTCAAACTTGTGATTCGAGTTCGTGGTGAGCTTGAACCGCTTCGGTTGTAGCGCCAGCAGATTGTCTTCCTGCATGATCCGCACCACGCGTTTGTGGTTGACCTGCATTCCTCGGCGGCGCAGCTCCGCGGTGATTCGTCGATACCCGTAACGCCGATGATGCTCCACGGCGATCTGCTGGATCACAGATCGCACTTCCGTCTCTTCTTCGACAGGTCGCCGCTCTTTCAGCGATCGGTAGAAACTTCTGCGACTGACCGGAACCAACTGGCACATGCGCTCGATACTCAGGCTGCCTTGCAAAAACATTACTTCTCGGATCTGCTCGTAGATCCCATCTCGCCAGTTTCGCCGCTCTTCTGGCGTCGAGCCTCGACTTTTTGCAAGGCACTTCTGAAAAAATCCACTTCCAGGGTCTTCTCGGCCAGCAGCCGCTTTAGCTGTTGGTTTTCTTTCCGGTAAGCAGCCGCATGCGTGCTCGGACGTGCTGCTTCTTCCCCTGGTTCAATCGCTTCGAGTTTTGCGCGCCACTTGTAGAGGCACCTCGGTCTTACCCCCAGTTCTCGCGCCAACTCACCGACGTTTTCGCACGTTCTCATCCGCTCCACGGCCATTCGTTGAAATTTCCGGGAGTATCGCTTTCTCTTCACCGTCGTTTCCTTTCCCGGAAACTGTGCCCAATTCTGTGTGCCACTTCAAGGGTTCACTCCAAAATGGGGTGAACCCCTTGTTTTACGTTGCGTGATTTTGTGCGAACGCGGCATTCGGACTTTTGAAACCTACACCCGCAACACTTTCGATCTTGCCGCGATACCGGTGATTCAAAAGCTTTCCCACTTGCCGATGTGGGCCGATCCTTCGCATGGCACCGGTCGCCGCGACAAAGTCCCTCCAATGGCTCGCGCCGCGGTTGCTGCAGGCGCAGATGGTCTGCTCATCGAAGTGCACAATGATCCCGAGAACGCTCTTTCCGATGGCGCGCAGTCGCTCGATCCGAACACTTTCACACAGTTAATGGCGGAGTTGCGGATCATCGCCCCCGCAATCGGCCGCCGCATCGCCTAGAAAACACGAGCGAACAGCACACCAGCTTTTAACTATTGAGACACGAAGTTCAATCGCGGGACTAGATTAATCAACCCTCAATACAATCTGCGCGGTCTGGACAATTGATCCCGACGTCGCGGTGACCGTTACCACAAAATTTTGCGGAGGAGGAGGCCCGCTGCTTCCACCG
>QHYO01000581.1 GCA_003224135.1 Acidobacteriota bacterium
TAGGACAGCCAATTCGAGAGCGGCGGTTTTGCGAGCAGTTCGGCAGGCTTGACATCAATCGCAACTGCAGCGGAAGCGCGGCTTATGGTCTGGGCGGAAAGAGAGGACGCGCATGCCGTGAACAGCGGAAGAAAACACAAAAGTGCAGGCAATTGCGCCATACTAATTTTCCCTACCTTCCGCAATCATCGCGCCTAGAGCCTCCCGAACTTCGCGACCGCTTCCTCAATGGATTTGAGTTTCTCTATGTAGGCGTACATGGAGTGTTCCTTGAAATCCATTTCTTTGGCTAATTGAAGTACCTGGGGCGCAACGGCGCGCGGCACAACCACAACGCCATCCGCGTCCGCCGCCACAATGTCCCCAGCGCTGACGGGGACGCCGTCGCATACTACCGGAATATTCGCACCCGCAAACCGGTAATGAGTCACCGACGTGGACGGCACAATTCCCAGCGCGTACACCGGGAAGCCGATTTTCCGCAGGTAGGACACGTCGCGAACGCCACCGTCGATGATCGCTCCTGAAAAATTCCGCGACGACATCGCCGTTCCCATCAAGCCTCCCATTCCGGCAATGTCGATTCCGTCCTCCACAACCATCACATATACAGATTCTTGATTGCCGTGATCGATCGCCGCGAGCATCCCGTTAAGCGCATCCGGATCGTGGTTTTGTTCCTTCTTCAGCGAGACGGTGAGCGCAAAACCTGCAAATCGGGTAGGAAAAATTGGCCGCATGCGATGCGACATGTACATTTTTTTGCCGGTGAGCTGTTCGAGGGCGTCAGAAACTGAAGCCACTTCTACATGCCGGAAACCGTCGAGCAATGAGCCGTCTCTCGAATCCTGTACGGTTGAACCTTGCTGGGCGTCGAGAGTACGCTGGCTCATCATGACGGAAACCACAAGTACTGAAAGCACGCTGGCGATGGTTGCGACGTAGGCCCGTCGGCCGCGTGACGACTGCGAGATTCGAACCATAGGTCCTCCCGATCTTCACGTTTGTCCGCGAACTTTAACACTTCTTGCGCCGCCCAAGGTAGCATGATTTGTGTTTCCTGCCGCGAAACGAAGCTTATTCAATCGAATTAATTCAGGCTAGAACGAAACAAAGCAGTTGACATGTCGCGAGACCGGTGGAATATCTATCCCTCACGAAGCGCAAAACTTCAAGCACTGCGAGCTTAAGGTTCTGGAAAGGCCAGTATTGTTGAGAGCCCTTAGACTCAGGGAGAAGCGGGTGCCACGGATCCTTCTGTTTACGCTGTTTTTCCCTACGGTGCTTGTGGCAAACCTTTCCTGCCAGGAACATCCGCCAAAGCATTCCGGCAGCACGCGTCCTCCGATTCGACAAATGGCCGGGGCAAAGGACGCCTTTGAGAGTATCTGCGCGTCTTGTCACGGTCTAGACGGAAAAGGCGGCGAGCGAGGTCCGAATATTGCTTCTCGCCCTGAAGTAGTCCACAAATCCGATCAGGAATTCATGCGAGTGCTCGAAGGGGCGAGAGCCGCGAGTGGTATGCCATCCTTCACGGGCCTTGGATCGCAAAAGCTTGTAGCGCTGGTGGCGTACATTCGAACCTTGCAGGACCAACGGGCGCGGTTCGCCATTTCAGGTGATGCGCAGCGCGGTAAATCACTCTTTTTGGAAGAGCTAAATGCTCCGCGTGCCATTCCGTCCACGGACAAGGCGGTTTCTACGGAACAGATTTGTCGTTCTATGCAGCAGCGTTCGGCCCAGGAGAGATTCGCGAGGCGATCCTGAAGCCGGACCGGGATCTGGATCCCCGGCGCGGCACGACCACTGTTGTCCTCCCTAATTCCACGACGATCACAGGCATTCCGCGCAACGAAGACAACTTCTCCTTGCAGCTCCAGACATCTGATGGAACTTTCCGTCTCCTCAACAAAGCGAAAATTGTGTCGATCACCTATCACGGAGTTACCGGTATGCCGACCGATTATGCTTCTTCGCTTACGGCCACCGAGCTTAACGACCTCCTAAGCTTCTTGACCGAAGCAGCGCGCTCGGTGAATCCGAACGAAAATCCACGCGTATCTCGCGTATTTGAGGATGGCGATGAATAATGAGAGCGCCTTGGGTACATTACATTTAAGGTCTATGCGTAGTGTTTGTCTGGTTGTTCTTTGCGCGATTTTGTCGTTCGCTTTGTTTCGAGTCCGCGCCGAGGCACCCAGGCGGGCCTTCGTTTTAAAGGCGGCTTCTCCGCGATTCTGGGGCTTGCTGGATCACACTGCGAAGCTCGAAGTCCTGGAATCTGGCTTTGGCTTTACAGAAGGTCCGGTTTGGGATCCCGCGGGGTTTGTCTACGTCAGCGACGAAGAAACGAACAAAATCTATCGCATGTATCCAGACGGTTCAAAGCAGGAATTCCTTTCTTTAGGCGATCCCGACGGAAATACTTACGACGCGCAGCATCGTTTAATCGATTGTGCGAGTCTGCTTCGCGCAATTATTCAAATCGACCGACATGGAAAGTACCAAATTCTCGCCGATCGCTATAATGGCAAGCGTTTTAACAGCCCCAATGATGTCGTACTCGGGCCTGACGGCGCTCTTTATTTCACCGATCCGACGCTCGATCTTCCGAAGGGAGAGGCCCAGGAGATTCCGTTTCAAGGCGTTTATCGCCTGGACGCAAACGGTCACGTGCAGCTTCTTACGAGGGATTTAGCTCAACCAAACGGCTTGGCATTTTCTCCGGATGGCAAACATCTTTACGTGGACGACAGCGAGCGTCGCAATATCATGGTTTTCGACTTCACTGCGCAAAAAACTCTGGCCAACGGACGCATTTTCGGTGAAGAACCTGGCGGCAAACAGGACGGCGTACCGGATGGGATGAAATTGGATCGATCAGGGAATCTTTTCGTTACCGGCCCAAGCGGAATTTGGGTGTGGGACAACCGTGGCCATCACCTTGGAACCATCGTTCTTCCCGAGCAGGCCGCCAATCTCGCTTGGGGCGACCCCGACTACTCCACGCTTTATATCACCGCCACAACCTCGGTTTACCGCCTTCACACGAAGTCTCATGGATTTATCCCGTACGATTCCCTGCCGAATTCGCGATAAGGCAGGCAATTGGCTACGCTAGTTCGAACCTTTCGCGCGACGCCCACAAACCCATGCCAGGATTTGCGACGAAGAAAATCTCCTCGCCTCCGACTTGGTTCCATCCGTGCTGGAGTTTGGCTGGGTCGTAAATTTTCGCCATTTTCGCAAAATCACCGAACCTAAAGTCCACACCTTCGACTTCTTTGTTCGTGAGATGGCCCGGGCACAACGTAATCTGGAAACGGCCTTCGGACGATCCGTGGATTAAGTGCGCAGCCGCGCTCAGATCACCTCTTAGGTCGACGTTTTTCGCGACCATCTCCAGGGTTGCTGGCGTGCCTCGGTATCCATATTTCCGGATTAGCGAGTCGATTCGTGGGTCTTCGCCAAATTCTCTAATCCCAGGAGCAAGAATAATCAGTTCTGCATCGTCGGCGAGCGCCATGCGGGTACGGTAGATTGCCTTGTTTCCAAGCCATGTGCTGTGGAATTCGTGCGGATCAAGATAGACAACGGCTTTGTGCATGGGTTGAGGCACGAACTCAAAATTCACCTGGAGACTCAGACTGGCAGCGGTGTAAAAACACTCCGAATCATCTCCGATAAACACTCCCCGCACTACGAATTCGCCCGCCGTGTTTCTGCCTATGACCGTAAGTACGTACACGATCGGGACGTCGCGCAAAAAGTGCTCCGCAGCATAGTTCAGCACGTTGCGGACGGGGTTGTCCGCGCGTCCCATGATTCGCTCCATCCCGTAGACGGCTCCGAGGTAGTGACTGCGATTGATGCTTTCGGGACCACCAGTGCCGACCAAAATATTCTTATTGAAATTCGCCATTCCAATAACTTCGTGGGGCACTACCTGGCCGATAGACAGTACGAGATCGAATCCCCCTTTCGTTACAAGACAATTCACTTTCGCGGGCCAGTCATAGTCAAGCTTCTCTTCCGATTGTTGATGTATGTAGCCGGAAGGCACCACGCCAATCAGCTCTGTGTCGGTGCGCCAGTTGTGCGCACGGAATATTTCATGTGGCATTTCGCCAAACATCGCGCTGATTTGCTCAGCCGACATAGGCCGGTGCGTTCCAAGCGCAGGCAAGACGGTCCTCAACGACTCTCTGTAATATTCCCAGGCGTAGTGAGTCAATTCTCCGGCGCGGGACTGAACGCGTGTGTAGTCTGGAGGGACTGCTAAAACTCGCGTTCGATGACCAATTTTGGCAAGAGCACCGAAGAGAAGCTGCTTCAGCTCGCCGGGCGAAATTTCGCGTTCAGGTCCACCTTGTGCGCAGTAGAGTGTCACAGCAACGCGTCCTTGTTTCGAGGATAATTAAGAAGTCTTTATATTACAGCCGAAATCGTTTCCTCTCAGCTCTGATCCAGACAAAACCCTTTGTACTGTTCTCGCGGATTGCTAATCTTGCGCTCGGATAACACTGACCAACCAATAGATGGGAGAAGCATTTACATGGGACACCCTCTTTTCGATTTGAAGAATAGGACCGCGGTTGTCATTGGCGGAACCAGTGGAATCGGGCTAACGCTTGCGAAGGGGTTGGCGGAAGCGGGAGCGAACGTAATCGCAACAGGGCGTCGTTCTGAGCTGGTGCAAAAGATCACGAGTGAAATTCGGGATATCGGCGTACGTTCGCTCGCTCTGCCTTGCGATGTGACCGATGCAGCGGATGTCGAAAGTCTCCTTGCAGCGGCCTGCAAAGAAATGGGCGGCGTCGAAATCCTTGTTAACTGTGCGGGGCGTACGAAGCGAACGGCAACCCTGGAGCTCTCGGATGCGGAATGGAACGAGATTCTGGACATAAATCTCACGGGGACTCTTCGCGCTTGCCGCATCTTTGGGCGTCATATGCTAGAAAGGAAATACGGACGGATCATTAACATCGCGTCACTAGCCTCGTTCGTTAGTCTTCTCGAAGTCGCAGCTTACGGTGCCAGCAAAGCTGGAGTGGCCTCGTTGACCAAGTCACTCGCCGTCGAATGGGGCAACAAAGGAATCTGCGTAAACGCGATCGCGCCAGGCGTCTTTCGCACCGAACTCAACGCCACTCTCCTCGACGGAACCGAACGCGGACGCGAGTTTCTCCTGCGGACACCGATGAGGAGGTTCGGACGGCTTGAAGAGCTCGTCGGCGCCGCAATATTCCTCGCGTCTGATGCCGCAAGTTTCGTCAACGGTCACATCCTGTCGGTTGACGGCGGTTTCCTGGCCAGCGGCGTGAACCAATAGACGCGCGTAGTGCTATACCGACCAGATCCCAACTCTTAGCTTTTTTGTTGGAACTCTGGCTGTACGTTTACCACGCCAAACTGGCGGTCTTCCACTTCACGATGCGCCGCCATCGCCCACAAAAATGCAATCCTGTGTCCCGGCACTGCCGCATTCGGGTGGTATCCACTCGGCATCAGCACGGCATCCCCGTCGCGAACCGCTGTTACCAATTCCGGATATTCTGTGTCGTTGTATACCAGTTGAATCCCATAAGCCGGCTCTGGCATTTCGAAATAGACGTACATCTCTTCCAGCATGTTCGCGTGTTCGTGTGGAGGCCAACTCGTCCAATTTCCCGGATCAGAATGCGTGAACCCCGTTATCAGCCGCCCTGCGTGTACATTCTTCGCAATGACCAGCGTCACTTTGCGCAATGATCCTGGGCCACCTGTGCTGAAACTCAATGCAGGGTCCTTCGAAGCCTCCTCGTGCCGCACTACCTGAGGCGCGTATTTCCGCGTCACGTCCGAGGAAAACTCCGCCAGATCCGCCGTGTTCGTCGTGCTTACCTCAATCTGTGAATCGCGCGGAATATATAGCCCGTCGTATTGCAGAAGTTCAAATTCCTTGCCGTCCGTCTTCACGGTAGCTTTGCCGGAAAGGCAAATGAGCCCCGTCTCGCGATTGCCGTTGGAAAAGGAAATCATTGGTTTCGAGGAGTTCAATATGATCCGGGCATACGCCAGGTGCTTCATCGTACTGTTTTCTGGAGTCACAGCAATGTGGCGACCCGTATGAGCGTGGGTCTTTCGAAAAATCATTTCCTTCCCGGTTTCTTGCTTCTGAAGGTCCATGCTTCGTTCCTTTCGCGTTTCGCTCGAATCGCTACGTATATTTTGCTTTAAGCAGACTACCTCTGACGGGCACGTTGAAATTTAAAGTCGCTCGCCAAGAGTGCCCCAAGGCGGTCTTGGCTACGCTAAGCGGATGGTACGCGACCACTCCTCGAATGTTCAAACAGAACGGGAAGGTTCGCAAGTAAATCGCAGACAAAATCTCCAGCGATTAAAGTTGCCTGGTTCGATTTTTGTACTGCAAGCATCCGCCGCAATATCTTTCCATTCTGTCGCGTTGCCCCAAACTGACATGGGCATTTGTTGTCGGAGTGCGCCAGGCGGAGTCTATTTCGTCAGGCCGATCTGACCCAGGAGCGCCTGGAAACTTGGAATGGCGCGGAGCGAGTCGCCCATAGGATCGACGTTCAAGAAAATCAAATAATCGGAACGTTCTTTGGCGGCTTTCTCGAGCAGGGTGATTCCATTTTTTGAATCACCAAGACTCGGTAGTGTCGCAAATAGTAAAGGGCCTCGGCCACAGCCGTGTGCATCAGCACCAGCAAGGGGTCCGCATCGCGCGCGCGCTTCATCTCCGCCAGGGCTTCGCTTTCACGGCCTCTCGCGGCCAGTAATTCCGCGTACCATTCATGGGCCGTGGCGTAATTGGGATTGAGATCAATCGCACGATGAAACTCCTTCTCAGCCGTGCTCCAATCCCAGCCAAAAACCATGCTCACGTACGCGAGCGAAGCGTGCGCTTCGGCCAGCCCGTCGTCCAGTTGCAGAGCTTTCTGGGCTGCGGCTTTAGCTCTGGGCATAGCCTGGGGAGCGTCGCTTATAGGTTCTCTCTTCCGAAATCTTCTCCTCAGTTGTACCGAACATCATGTACCGAGTTCCTACGGACATCGGTTTTCGCTTTTCTAATTTTCAGTCTTTCATTTCTATCTTTCTATTTATATGGGTTTGATGAACCGGGAAGGACCCGAACCTCCAACCCGCTGATCCGCCTGGGCCGACCCACCAAGCGACAACGGAACGACAACAGATTGACAGCGAAGCGACAACCTCTGCGTCAAGAGCGCGTAGGCTTTTAATAAAATTCGCGAGCAACTTGACGGCGCGAGCCGGTGGGTTCTTGCCCGCGAGAGAACGTTTTTCGAAAGCATAGTGGCTGCTATCCGGTGTTTCACCAATGCCTGGCCCTCGCTTCTTCAGCCTCTGTCCGCTGCTGGGCTCAACGAGTAAACAAAAGGGGCACAGATATGCGAATCGAGAAATTTTTTGGGCTCTTCGGCATTGCAGCGCTGACAGTGGCGCTCTTCGGCTGCGGGGGCTATGGCGGATCATCCAAGACACCTCCGCCAACACCACCAACTTCGGTGACCATCAGTCCAGTTAGTGCGAGCGTACCGGCCAACGGCGGTACGCAAGGTTTCACCGCTATGGTAGGAAATGACTATCTGAGTAGAGGCGTCACCTGGTCCCTCTCTGGTATGGGTTGCAGCGGGGCCACTTGCGGTTCGCTTACAGCCATGACCACGAGTGCGGTCACTTACAACGCGCCTGCGGCGGTTCCCAATCCCGCGACGGTCACTCTCACTGCGACATCGATAAATGACAGCGCCAAAAGCGCCTCTGCCATGATCACTGTGACGTCAGCTTCGTCTCAAGGCGCCGCGGCTGTTTCGTTGACGATCACCGACACCCCACCGGCCGGAATTACTTTGCTATCGTTTGAAGTAACTCTCACTGGAGCGACGCTCAATCCAGGAAGCGTGGATCTGCTGGCTGGCAAAGGGCCGATGCAGATTGAAGTCAAACGACTCGAAACAGAGTCGGCGTTTCTGAGCACGGCGAGTGTGCCTCCCGGCACATTCACGAGTCTGGCCCTCACGTTTGCCAATCCGGAACTTACTTTCAAGAACGATATGGGAACCACGTTAGCCGGGTGTACCCCTGGTGCGGTGTGCGAAATCAAACCGATAGGAACGCTTACCTCGACCGCGAATTTTCCAGGCTCAGGTTTGGTTATTATGGCGAATTTGCCTGCCGGCATTCAGGTGGATGTCAACCCCAACACAATTCTCACCGACACTCTGGGAGTGGATTTCAGTCTAGCCGGAGCGGTCAGCGTCCAGGAACTTACGATGAAGCCAGCCGGGGAACTGGACGATTTCGACGACCTAAGGGGAGCTGTGCAAAATCTCGATTCGGCGAACAAACGATTCACCCTACATACGTCAAATGGCGACCTTACTGTCACGACTGACGGCAACACCAGATTCGACTTTGAGGAATGCGCTGCGGATAATTTCACCTGCGTGCAGAACAATCAAGCCATCGAGTTAGACGCAGAACTCATGGCCGGCGGGGCTTTCCTAGCCAGGAAAATTGAATTCGAGGACGAAGCAGAAGACGACGAACTCGAAGGCATCGTCGTCGAGATCGAAGATCCAATGCACTTTGAGATGGTTGTGCTCGACGAACTTAGAAGTGTCAACAACGTGAGCATTGGTAACCCAATTATCGTTGCATTGAGCGGTCCGGGATTTCAAGTGAGGGCGGACGGTCTTCAGGTACCAAGCATGTTGCAGGGGAACTTCGAAGGAGCCACGGATACATCCCAGCTATTGCCGGGTCAAATGGTCCAGATTCGCCTTGCGCAGCCGGCGAATCCCGGCCCGCCCGTCACTGTCACTGCCAATCGAGTGCGACTGAGGACGACTCAGTTCACAGCAAACGTGAAGGCCGGATCAGTGATGCCGCCCAACTTCAGTGTGGATATGCTACCGACACTGTTCACCGGTAACAACGTTAGGAGCATCCACGTGCAAACGTCCAGCGACACGGATTTCGAAGCGGTTTCCGGTGTCAGCGGTTTGGCTGACGGCAACACCCTCTCGCTGCGAGGGCTTCTCTTCAATAACGGCGCGCTTCCTCCCGAGCTTGTCACTAAGAAGGTGCGTAAGCGCTAAGGCAAGCTGAATCCGAAGTCCTGCCGTTAATAAATCCCTGCTGCCAGGGCCACAATGTCTCTGTACGCGTCGCCTAGCAAGAAGAGAACTCGCTTCTACGCAGCGTCACCGCGGCCTTGGCGTGCTCCAGGTCGGCCAAACGCAGACGGACCTGGTGTTGCTCTGCGTCTTCTTCTGGAGCTTGGCTTCTGCTTCATGACCAGTGGCCTCCGTGCCACCGATCAATGATCAGAGTAGTGCCGCGACTGTGGGGTCAGAATTGTTCGTAATACGGCCACTGAGCCGTCTGTTTCGCCCAAAGTCCACGAAAACAGCTGGATATCTGGAAACCACATGTTTAGGCGGTTCCGATTGACGTGGCTTCGCGAGAATTCAGCGCAATCGGATATCGAGCGTTTCTGGTTTGGACATGCGAACCAAAGCGTTGGTGACGACTACTCGATGCCGAAGAAGAATGTGAAGTTGTGGAAGGAAATCGCGGATAGAATCGGCGTGGGCTTCAAGCTGCCCGAGTCGATTTGGGCCCCAGTTGTACCGAATGTACCGAAAATCGTGGTAAAACCAGAACAGGAAATTCTGGCCTAAGTAGTTGTGTTTGTGAGAGATTAGGGAGAGAGCGCCCGTAGCTCAGTTGGATAGAGCGTCTGCCTTCTAAGCAGAGGGTCGCGTGTTCGAATCACGCCGGGCGCGCCATCTCATTGAACTGAAAAGAATAAGAAGAATCGCTCTTCACCGTTGACCTACTGCCCATCAAGCAGATGCGCATAATTTAGTAGTACTCCTTCCGTACGAGCGCCTCGATCAGCTCACCATCGACATCCTTACCGGCACGCGCTTAGCAATCGCCTTTCAAATCACAAATCGTCGCGCCGTGCTTCGGCTATCATAAGAATTTCTAGAGTTTCGGACTAGCATTTCGACTCTGTGTCTGCCTAACCGAGGTATTCGTTGAAACGCATAGCCCTCTTCACGATCCTCGCCGCATTTCTCGCAGGTTACTTTTCTTCCGCGCAGTTGCACGCGGAAAACGGCGCCGAAGCCTGGTTGCGGTATGCCCGCCTCGACGCAAAAGCTTCGCAGCAATACGAAAACGTGCCTTCCAACGTCGTGGTTTTTGGAGATTCCGCAATCTTGAATTCTTCGCGCGAAGAGCTTATCCGCGGAATTAGTGGCACACTGGGAAAAACCCTTCGCCTCGAAAATCAATTGCCGCAGGAACCAGCAATCGTTTTGGGAACTATTTCCGCCATGCAAAAAGCGATCCCGGAATTGCATCCTCCTGCAAGTCTCGGACAAGATAGTTTCTGGCTGACGAACACAGATGTTCACGGCAAAAACTGCCTCATCATCGCCGCATCGAACGACCGAGGCGTCCTTTACGGCGTTTTTTCCTTGCTCAGCAAGATTGCGCGCGCTGAATCGCTCGCGAATCTCAGCACATCACAGCAGCCCTCTGCCCCCATCCGCTGGGTGGACCAATGGGACAATCTCGACGGCCGCATCGAACGCGGCTATGCGGGCAGTTCCATCTTCTTTGAAAACGGCAACGCGCGCGTCGATCTCTCCCGGGCCGCCGACTACGCTCGTCTCCTCGCTTCCGTCGGCGTCAACGGCTGCACCATCAACAATGTCAACGCCGACCCACGCCTGTTTCAGGACGACTTCCTCCCGCAACTCGTCCGCGTCGCGAACGTCTTTCGCCCTTGGGGCATTCAACTTTCGATTTCCGTGGACCTGAGCAGCCCGAAAACCGTCGGCGGCCTCGATACGTTCGATCCACTTGATCCGCGCGTCGCAGGTTGGTGGCACAAAAAAGCGGATCAGCTCTACGCGTCCATTCCGGACTTTGGCGGATTCGTCGTCAAAGCTGACTCCGAGGGTCGCCTCGGCCCATCGGTATACGGTCGCACACCCGCCGACGCCGCTAATGTCATCGCGCGAGCGCTCAAGCCACACAACGGCGTCATCCTTTATCGCGCCTTCGTTTACAACCATCATCTCGACTGGCGCGACCCCAAAAATGATCGCGCCAAAGCCGCCTACGATAACTTCCATCCGCTCGACGGAAAATTCGAAGACAACGTCATCATCCAGATCAAGCACGGCCCAATCGATTTTCAGGCCCGCGAACCTGTCTCACCTCTGCTCGGCGGTCTGCAAAACACAAACGAAGCCATCGAGCTGCAAGTCACGCAGGAATACACCGGCCAGCAGCGCCATCTCTGCTTCCTAATTCCCATGTGGAAAGAAGTTTTGGATTTCGATCTTCGCGCAAACGGCGCGAACTCACCAGTGAAAGATCTCGTCACTGGCAAGACATTTCACCGCCCCGTCGGAGGCTTCGTAGCCGTAGTCAACGTCGGCCTCGACAAAAATTGGCTTGGCCATCCGCTCGCGATGGCAAATCTTTACGGCTACGCGCGCCTCGCATGGAATCCCAATCTCACCGCGCGCGAAATCTCAGACGAATGGACCGCGCTTACCTTCGGCAGCGATCCCAAAGTCGTGCAAACAATTTCCTCGATGCTTCTCTCCTCCTGGAATACCTACGAGAGCTACACGGGGCCGCTCGGCATGCAGACGCTCACCGACATTCTCGGCAGCCACTACGGCCCAGGCATCGAATCCTCCGAAGAAAACGGCTGGGGCCAGTGGCACCGCGCAGATCAGAAGGGCGCCGGGATGGATCGCACCGTCGCCACTGGCACCGGCTACGTCGGCCAATATTCTTGGCCAGCCGCGAACATTTACGAATCGCTCGAAACAACTCCCGACCAGCTGCTCCTCTTTTTCCATCACGTTCCGTACACGTACGCCCTGCACTCCGGCAAAACCGTCATCCAACACATCTACGATTCGCATTACGAAGGTGCAGCGCGCGCCGCGGATTACGTCAAATATTGGCAATCTCTGAAAGGTGACATTGACGATGAGCGCTACGCCGCTGTCTTCGCGCGTCTCGAATACCAATCTGGACACGCCATCGTCTGGCGCGACGCCATCTGCGAATATTTCTTCCGTCTATCAGGAATTGCCGACAGAGAAAACCGCGTCGGCCATCATCCCGGCCGCATCGAAGCCGAATCCACGCAGCTCACAGGCTACACGCCCATTGCCGTCACTCCGTGGGAAAACGCGTCAGGGGGCAAAGCCATCGAGTGTGCTCCGCAACAATCGCAAAGTTGTTCCGCAAAATTTGCATTTAATGGAATTACGGGCCAACACGAAATTGACGTTCAATATTTCGACACAAACAATGGCCATGCCAAATACCGGCTTTATGTCGGAAACAAGCTTGTGGATGAGTGGCTAGCGAACGATCATCTCCCTAAGACAAGGATCGGCGGTGATTCTTCCACTCGCCGCCGTATCCTTGGAGTCATGCTTCATCCTCACGACGAGATCCGTATGGAGGGATTCCCTGACCGCGACGAGCACGCTGCACTCGATTACATCGAACTCGTCCCGCAACCGCACTAGCACAATAATTCAATTCGCCGAAAGCGAAATTCGGATCGAATCCGCCATTGCAGCATACCCTGCCGTCGAGGGATGCAAATGATCTCCGGAATCAAACTCAGACTGGAACTACGCAGCTTCGTTCCGTCATGTTGGCGTGTACTGATGAGACATCCGGCTAGCGACAGAGGGAATCTAGTTGAAGCGCAAAATCGGTCCGAGGCGGCAGAGATAGTTGTCGGGCGCTCGTTGCTTCCTCGAGTGTTTCGGGGCTGGCCGCAAAGTCCAGATCGGTAACGCTGCTATAGAAGTCGTCGCGCTCAGCTTCGGGAAGAGTCACGAATTGGAATCCCCTGGCGCGATACAGTTGCAGCAAGCGTCGCAGCATCTCTGCATCGAATGCACCCACATGCAGGAGCAACACATACGGAATATCCCGCTGATACAAGGTCTGCGAGATGCTCCGATAATATCCGATGCTTTGATCGGCGGCGGCGAGATAGCTGTTTTCCAGGGTGGTGAGGGCAGATTGATCGGCTTTGGCTCTGCAGCGGGCGTACGGCTCGTTCCAAAGATAATCTCCAAAGCTCATGGTTACCGCAGCAATCTTGTAGTCACGCCTGCGAAGAAAATTACGAAATCCCGCTCTTTTCTCAGGGGTGTTCCCTTCCGCCAGAAATGGGTAGCGGAACCAGCGCCAGTTTTCGTCCTTCGTCCACTTCATCAGCACAGGTTCATTGCGAACAACGTCTTGCTCGAAGTCTTCCAGTGAATGTTGATTCAGATTCAAGTGTGACCAGCTATGGTTAGCCAGCGGATTTCCCGCCGCGAGCCACGCCTGCAGCACAGCAGCCTCGGTGGGCTGTTGCTCAAGGCGTGCTCCATTGACGAAGCCATACGTCGGTGGCAAATGGGCCTCTCGCAACGCCCCGATAATCTTTGAGATCAATTCGATTCGAGTCTCGCCCGGCGGCAGAGAGCCGTGTGCCGGCAAGTCGTCAAAGGTAATCGCGATCTTCGGCCCTGGTTCTGCCGTCGGGGCTAGCATGGAGAGTGGTACGCCCTGGGCCATTGCGGCATAGCCTGCCGGCGACGGATGAAGATGATCACCACAATCAAAGGCGGGCAGCAGGCGCTCCGGATGCTCGTGGTCACGGACGATCTTGTCGAAGTCGATGACTTCGTCAAAATG
>QHYO01000582.1:0-1880 GCA_003224135.1 Acidobacteriota bacterium
CGTTTCAAATTCGGCAGTTACCGGAGGCGTTCAAACCCACCAGCCCGGGAGGTTTCATGAATCCTCCCGGCGTTTACGACAAAGATCCAACCGGATTCTTTTTCATCCCGACTTACAATCCGGAATCGAAGAATTTTCACATCCGCGCAGCGATTGAAGACCCGAGACCGATCCTCGGACACGAAGGCATCCCAGGACATTTTCTCCAGCTCTCAATCGCGAACCATTTAAGCGACGAGATTCGGCGTCAGCATGAGGATTCGGTCTTCGTGGAAGGCTGGGCCCTGTATGGCGAAGAGATGCTGATGCGGACTGGGCTTTATCCGAACAACTCGCCAGCACAGGGACAAATCCTGCGCTTGTCACGCTACCGCGCCGCCCGGATCGGCGTAGATGTAAACCTCCACACGGGTCGGTGGAGTTTCGAACAGGCGGTGAAATATTTCATGGATGCCGGCGGATTGGATCGCGAAGCAGCCGAGGGCGAAGCAGCGGGCGCAGCTTCAAGCCCAACTCAAAAAATCAGCTACATCATCGGCAAATGGCAGATCATGAATTTGCTCGGCCGCTACAAGGATCGACTAGGCGAAAACTTCCGGCTCGGCCAATTCCACGATGACCTGATCAAGAACGGCAGTCTGCCGGTCTCGGTGATCGAATGGATTTTGCTCGACGACCCGGCCGCGGTGCAGCAAGCAACGAAATAATCCGCTGGCAGTCCCGGCGTGTCGCAGCCACCATGGTCGCTGACGACGCTTCTTCTGTCTTGACACGCGAGAGCGAGCCAGCGCAAGATCGGTAACCTAACGACCGGGCGCCTTATGAATCCGAATACCGCAAAGAATCTCATTGTTCGAAACGCGTTCCTCTGTGCTGCCGCATCATTGTTCGAAACGCGTTCCTCTGTGCTGCCGCAATCGTCATCACGAGCTGTGGCACCGCGACTATTAATAAATCCGGAAGTGATGCGCAGATCGAAAGCCTGCGCAGTTTTCATCTTGCCTTCATCGACGAGTTCGCCGTGCCCCGCAAACGTTTCAACGCCGCCGCCTTCGAAGCCAAGGTGAATGAAGGCAATGCAAAATTTCAGCAGGCCATTGCCAATGAAAAATTCACGGCGCGTCGTCCGGTGCTAGTCGATCTCAAAGCACAATTCGACGCGGACGCAGCGCATCTGCGAAGCAAAGCAAACCATGGCAAAGTTACTCCAGCGCTGGCAAGCGAGATGAAGAAAGACGTCAACAAGATTTACGATCATGCCCTCGGACGGTAAGCCTAAACCCAAGAAATCTCGGAAGAAATCGGAGCTCGATTCGGCACTCGATCAGGTCGGGGACGAATCGGTCGCGGCGGCGACGAAGGAATTTCAGGATTTGCTCGCGCAAGCGAAAGGTGACACCACCGAGCTGATCCGGCAAAATGCAGAGGAACTCGAACGGCGTCTCATCCTTTTGAAAGAACGCAAGATCGACAAGGAAGACTTCGATTACTTCGTGGAAAACCAAAAACGCGATCTGAGGGTCTTTATCGATAGCCAACCAGCGCAAGCACAGGAGCGCGCCGAGAAATTGACGTTACATCTCCTCGGGATTGCTGCGACAAAGATTGCGCCGCTGTTGCTCGCAATGATCTAGAGCATTTCGCACGAAGTGCTTTAGGAGTGTGAGGTGTCTTCGCATCGCTTTCAGATCGGAGAACGTTTGCCAAAAAGCGACGCGAGGACGCGTGCGCACTCCGAAAGCTTCGCGAAACGGATGATGCCCGTCACCGTGAGCGCTTCATGATTTCGCGCAACCGATCGTGCGGCAGCGCTTCGACGCGATGATTATCGCGGCCCGTCATGGAGCGGTTGTCTATTAACGCATTTACCACTGCTTCCT
>QHYO01000582.1:1916-2421 GCA_003224135.1 Acidobacteriota bacterium
ACGTTCGGATTCGCAGTTGAAAATGCGATGAACAAATCACCGGAGCCATTTCCGGAAATTGTTCCGGTGCGGGCAAGGCCAAGCGACACTCGACGCGCGAGCCGTTTCAATTGCGTCGGCAACAGGGGCGCGTCGGTCGCGACAACCGCAATACACGAACCGTTTTCTTCCTTGTAAACTTGGCCTGGAATTTTTTGGCCAATGGGTACGCCCGCGATCGTGAGCTGCGGGCGGCGACCGAAGTTCGCCTGTAAAAACACGCCGACAATAAAACTTCGTGGCGGAGCGTCTTTGGAGACGCGGATTTCGATCCTGCGCGAGGCGGTCCCATTCCCGCCTTTGAACTCGTAACAGATCATGCCAGTGCCGCCGCCGACACTGCCCTCTTCAATGGGACCGCCATGCGCAGAATCGAGCGCGTGCCAGACATCTTCCGCGGTCACGTGGAAGCCATTGATATCATTGAGCCAGCCATCCCACGTTTCGGCAACGACCGGCAAGCTCC
>QHYO01000583.1 GCA_003224135.1 Acidobacteriota bacterium
AAAATAGACGGCCGCAAAACCAAGAGCATAGAGAACCATCAGCTCAGTGACTTGTGCGGATGATGTGAAGTATCGCGTGGAATCCCTGCGGCTCATCTGGCCAACAAGGGTGGAAAACAAGAATTTTAGAGGATAAACGTAAAACAGAACCACGAAGAGCAGGACGGAATTCAAAAAAATGGTGAGCTGGTCGTCGAGACCGTAGCGACGGAAAAAAATGTAGTGGGCGTACCACACGGTCAAAAGCATCGTGAAGCAAATAGCGAACGGGATGAAGCCACGAATGACTTCGTGGAGGTCGCTGAAGTCTTTTGGAACTTCGAGAGAGACCACCAGAAGAGTCAATGCGAAGCCGAAGACCACATCGCTAAAAGCGTCGATACGCGACAGTCTAGCTCCGCGCATGCGGAAGCCATTTTCGATGGGAAGATGATCTGGAGAGTCCACGCGAATTCTCCGAAAACTTACGAAAAACAGGCCTGAAACGTCTGTTGGCTCAGGGTTTGTAAGTACCAACCCTGAAATGCGAATCAGCGGACGGTGACGCCGTCCGGCCGCGGCTTGGCGATGGCCGGTGAGTCGACATTCAAGACTGAAGTGACGAAATCGCTCAGCGTCATGCCGAGATGTCCCACGACGCGTTGCTTGAGCGTCGTGTAGTCCTGCGTGCCGCTGAAGATATCGGCCATGATCTGGCGGAAGATCGTACTGCGGCGCAGAAATTGAACCATGCGGGTAGTGACCGCGGTGCCGAGGAACGAGCCGCGATAGAAGCGGCGAACAATGCGAGCAGCGAATTCCAGTTCGCAGGAAAAAGCAGCGCGAACCCAGTCGGTATACATCTCGGGATTGCCTTCGGCAATGGCTTTGCCGAGAAGTTCGCCCGAGCGCATGGCGTAGAAGAGACCTTCGCCAGTGAGCGGGTCAACAAAAGCGGCGGCATCCCCAACCAGGGCCCAGTTTTTGCCGACAACGGTGCGCTGCGAAAGTGTCGGAACTTGCGGCGATGGCAGCACATGACTGTAGAAGCGAGCGGCTTCGGTGGAGAGTCTTTGTTTGCCGATGAATGTTTGCAGATGTGTGCGAAGTTCGGTCTGATTGTGAGAAGCCATGCTGCCGCAGATGCCGACGGATAAGTGATCGCAGCGGGGGAAGGACCAGATATAACCGTCAAAGTGCGGAAGAAATTTGATGATGATGGAATCGGCGGCTTGCGGAATGAAATAGCCCTGAGTAATTTCGAGTTCGTCGCGCTGGAGGGGCCGTGTTTCGGGCAGAAGCTGATTGCGTGCGCCGGCAGCGAGCACCAGGAAGTCCGCAGTGCGCCACTCGCCTTCGATGGAGTAGCGGGGCTTTTCGCCAGAAGTGTCCACGGCGACGACATGAGAGCGGTGTATCTGGCAGCCAGCGTTTTGCGCTCGTTCAAGCAGCAAACCATTCAGCACCATGCGCGAATAAATGACGATGGGGTTGCGCATCTCGAGTTTGGCGCGCTGTTCGTTGCTGGCGATGAGTTCGATTGAGTGGATGAGCTTTTTGGGATAGGGGTTATCGAGAAGAAATGGAAACCGCTGAATGGCTTTGTGAGTGAGGCCACCGCCGCAGGGTTTCTCCCATGCGAGATGTTCGTCAAAAATGTGAACAGTGTTGCCGGAGCGGGCGAGTTGTTCGCCACACATCGCTCCAGACGGTCCGCCGCCGACGATTACGATTTCAGCCATGCGTTCGCTCGCTATCGGTGAGATCCTTCTCAGGGCACAAAGGCCTCAGGCGACGGGGAGAATCGCCAGGGCAAAAGCAGCGAGGAGTATAGCACCGAAAATCGTGGCGGCTGGGACAGAGCGTGTCCGAGCGCGTATTACATCGGTTGCCATCCGTTGCAGAAGTGAAAACAACAAGAAATAGACGACGAGCAGGATAAACACGAATTGGCCGGAATGCAGATAGAAAATCGCGGCGATCAGCACAAGCCAGAGAATGGTGCGAAACGCCAGGAAGTGCATTAGACGGCGGAAACGCGGCATAGAGACAGGATCGCCGAGGAAGAGTTCTTCGGCAAGATGCCAGGGGACCACTACGAGTGCGAGCAGCGGAAAACGGAGCCAGCGCGAGGGCGTTAGCCAGGCTTCGTAAAATGTAAGTTCGAACCACGCGCCATAAAGAAGGACGAGCAGAATTGCAGCGGCGGAACTGGCGGCAGTGGAAGAGCTGAAAAAGGACTTCATTCGAGGCACCGCCTGGCGATGGACGATCGACATTGCTATGCCGACCAGAAACAGGAATGATGCGACGTAGCCACCTTGAAAAATATGCAGGAATTGGAAAGGGATGAAGAAGTGGAGTAATGCCACGGCGAGAGACGAGAAAAGCGCAAGAAAGAGTGCGGTTCGAGGGAAAGAGTGCGGCGGATTCGAGTCCGGAGCAGGCGGTGCATCCCGAGAAGGGGCCATCTCGCGAAGAAAGGGCGGCGCCAGAATGCTGAGCCCGACAATGCCGAAAATGCAGCCGATCGCGGGCATGTTCTTTGGAAACGGAGCCGTTGGATTTGTTCCGAGAATCTGGGATGTCCAGGATCGCATGGCCTCGAATGCTGCGTGCGAGAACAGAATGCTGACGTGAGTGGTGTCAGGAATCGTGTCGAATCGATTGGTGGAGTTGACGGACTCGGTTACCAGCTCCTTGGCGATCTGCCGGATCGAGGCAGGCTCCCAGGAAGCGCTGAGCACAAGTGCGTGTGCGGCGAGAACGGGTGGCTCGGGAAACAAGAGCAGTTCGCGAGAGACTCCCGGAGCGGGGTGCATGGGCGCGGGAGAAATCGCGATAACACACGCGACGGGAAAATGCGCGGCAACTCGAGTGGCGATGGCGCCTCCCATCGAATGACCCGCGAGCAATGTGCGTTCCGGAAGAATGGCTTTGCGAGCGGCCAGGTCGCGAACGAGGGCTTCAGCGCAGGTTTCGACTCGCTGTGGAGAAAACGGGCCGGAAGTTTTTCCGTGTCCGGGAAGATCGGGTACAAAGACTCGCAGGTCTTGATTAGCGAATTCCTGCGCGCTAAAGGCCATCACTTTTCGGTTGGCGGAGAGGCCGTGAAACAGAACGACGGAACCGACCGGCGTCCCTGAACGCGCTTCGTAAATGTCGGTCGGCATATTGCAGCCGCCAGCGGTAGCGAAAACCGTGCGGACTTCGTAGGATTCTCTGCGCGCCAGAAAAATTCCGATCACGCACAGGGTAATGCCAACGGCGGCCCGAAAAAGCGCCCTGCGATTGAGAGGAGCGACACCGGCTCGCGGCTTCACGGACGCTTCCGCAGTGAGACGGCGAGCAGGGAAGGGTCAATTGCGCTCGCGTGATAAACTGAAGTGTCACACCTTGAGCGCGAATCGGTTGTCGAGAGGGTGCGCAATTGGGCGCAGGGATCCTGAGTTTGCACGAAGCGATTTTGCAATTTGGCCCAGGGAAACGCAATGGGCGGCGCGTGGTGTTCACGAATGGCTGTTTTGACCTGCTGCATCCAGGACACATCGAGACTCTGGAAAAAGCGCGTAATCTTGGCGACGCGCTGATTGTTGGAGTGAACAGCGATCGCAGCGTGCGAGCCATGAAAGGCGTCGGGCGGCCGATTTTGCCCGAGCTTGAACGCGCGGAAATCCTGGCGGCGCTGGAATGCGTCGACGCGATAGTAATTTTTGATGAGCCCACGCCGCGCGAAACGCTTGCGGCTCTGCTCCCTGACGTCCTGGTGAAGGGCGGAGACTGGGCGAGCGACCAGATTGTCGGCCGCGAAGAGGTTGAGGCCGCCGGCGGCCAGGTAGTTTTGGTTCCGGTGGTGTCTGGTCATTCGACGACAGCGATACTCGAAAAGATCCGGAAGCTGGATGTGCCCGGCAGAACGGAACGCCAGTAAGTTCCCAATGATCCTACCTGTTGTTCGTGAACGATTCGAAGCGTTGCTGCGCCAGCCTGCGCTGGAGGGCGTGGTGTCCGTGTTGCAGAGCGGCGCAAAAGCTGCTGGGTGTGTCGGGCTGACAGAATTAGCGAAGGCGATCGCGGTTGCCTACGTCACGAGCCAATTGCGACGGCCAGCGTTCCTGGTGGTTGATTCGAACAAGAAAGCTGAAGCAATTGCGGAAACGCTGCGATTTTGCTTTTCGATCTTTCCGGGGGCCACAGGCGGCGTGGCCGTTCTTCCTGCGTTTGACACGTTTCCTTGGGAGTCCCGAAGTCCGCACGCGGATATTTTGGAGCGGCGCGCGGCTACGCTGTACCGGCTTGCGGCGGGAGAAACTTCGCTGGTGATTGCACCGGTGGCATCGGCACTTTGGCGGTACCGCGAAGGAACCGACTATGCAGAGTTGACGCGCGTGCTGGAAAAAGATGCGGATGTGCCGCTACAGGATTTTCTGGCGCATCTGGGCGCGACCGGCTATGCGCGGACGGAGATGGTGGAGTTGCCGGGGCAGTTCGCGGTGCGCGGCGGAATCGTGGATATTTTCTCGCCGGAAGCACCACGGCCAGTGCGAGTCGAACTGCTTGGCGACACCGTGGAGTCGGTGCGTGAGTTCGACGCGCGGACGCAGCGATCGATTGCGCCGGTGAACTGGACGACGGTATTGCCGCTGACAGAATGGGCGGTGATGCGGGGCGATGGAGCGGAGGCTTGGGCACTGGCAACCTATTGGGGGCCGGCAAGCGTTGCGGGCGCAAGGACACTCTTTGAGTTGTCGCCAAGTTCGCTGGAGCCGGTAATTTTTCTGGATGAACCTGCAGCGCTACGCCCGGCGGCGGATGCACTGCTGCGAGAGGCAATCGAGGCTTACGAAAAATTGGGAATGGCGAACGCGCCAGAGGCCGCGAACTTTTTCTGGCAAGCGCAGGAGTTCGAGCTGGCATTGCAACTGGCCACGCGAGTGGAGTTGGAACAACTCGGAATGAGCCAGAGCGGAGTTCCACGCTTCCATCTTTCGTCGCGGCCGAGCGCGCGCTTTCACGGGGACGTGGTGGCTTGTGTGGGCGATGTGAAGTCGCAGCTTGCCTCCGGCGGAACAGTATTTTTGACGGCGGCGAGCACGGGCGAGCTGGAACGTTACGCCGATATATGCCGCGAATACGAAGTGCCGTACGTATTGGGCGAATCGGAAAACGCAGCGGCGGGATTCACGGCAGAGGGTGCGCTCGAATCGGCAGGATTGGTTCTGATGCGGGCGCCGTTTGGGGAAGGAACCGCATTCCCCGATGCGAAGCTGACGATCTTTGGCAATGCCGATTTGTTTGATGTCGCCCCATCAGTAGAGCGGCCCACTCGAAAGATTCGAACATCAGGATTTTTCAGTGATTTCGCGGACCTGAAACCCGGCGATTTCGTGGTGCACATGGATCACGGAATCGGACAGTTCGAAGGATTGCGACAAATCGAATCGGACGGGCGGCGTGGTGAATTCATGCTGCTGCGGTATGCAGAAGACGCGCGGTTGTACGTGCCGCTGGAACGAATGGACCTGGTGCAGAACTACCGCGTGGTGGAAGGGGCTCCACCTGCGCTCGACAGGCTGGGCGGAACGGGATGGACCACGCGAAAAGCACGCGTCAGGAAGTCGCTTGAGGACATGGCGGAAAAATTACTGGAATTGTACGCGGCGCGAAAGACGGCGCAAGGGTTTGCTTTTACAGCGGATGGAAACTGGCAGCGCGAATTTGAGGACGCGTTTGAGTTCGAAGAGACACAAGACCAGAACCTGGCGATTGCGGACATCAAGAGAGACATGGAAAAACCGGTCCCCATGGACCGGCTGTTGTGCGGCGACGTTGGATACGGCAAAACGGAAGTGGCGATGCGCGCGGCGTTCAAGGTGATCTCTGACGGGAAGCAGGTAGCCGTGCTTGCTCCTACAACCGTGCTGGCGTTTCAACATTTGGAGACCTTCAAGAGACGGTTTGCGGCGTTCCCGGCAAAGATCGAAATGCTCAGCCGGTTTCGAACCGCAGCAGAGCAGAAGAAAATATTGGCAGAGCTGGAAGCCGGGAAAGTGGACGTTGTCATCGGGACGCACAGACTGCTTTCAAAAGACGTGAATTTTCAGGATTTGGGTTTGCTGGTGATCGATGAAGAGCAGCGGTTTGGCGTGGCGCACAAAGAGCGGCTAAAAGAGATGCGGAAAGACGTGGACGCACTGTCACTGTCTGCGACGCCGATCCCGCGCACCCTGCACATGTCACTCGTGGGATTGCGCGACATGTCGATCATCGAGACGCCGCCGCGCGACCGATTGGCGATTCAGACCGTCGTCGCGCCGTTTCAGGAAGAGCTGATCCGAAAGGCAGTGGAGACAGAACTGCAACGCGACGGGCAAGTGTACTTCATTCACAATCGCGTGGAGTCGATCTATTCGCTGGCCGCCCTCGTGACGAAATTGGTGCCGCGGGCGCGCGTGGTGGTCGGGCACGGGCAGATGGGCGAAAAAGAACTCGAGAAAGTGATGCTGAAATTCATCCGCGACGAAGCGGACGTCTTAGTTGCCACAACAATTGTAGAGAATGGCTTGGACATTCCACGGGCAAACACGATTTTGATCAATCGCGCTGATCGGCTTGGACTTTCCGAGTTGTACCAGTTGCGCGGGCGGGTGGGTCGTTCGAATCAGCGGGCGTACGCCTACCTGCTGGTGCCGCCGGAGACAGTGCTTTCGGAAGTGGCGCGCAAGCGGCTTGCGGCGATGAAAGAGTTCAGCGAACTCGGCGCGGGATTTCGCATCGCCGCCTTGGATCTCGAACTGCGTGGTGCGGGCAATATGCTGGGCCGGCAGCAACACGGCCACATCGAAGCCGTGGGATTCGATATTTATACGCAGATGCTGGAGCGCGCCGTCTCGAAGCTTAAGGGCGAAGCGGCCGCGCCAGAGTTGCGCACGACGTTGAGCCTGGGACTCGACGTGCGAATCCCGCAGGATTATATTCCGAGCGAGAATCTGCGCTTGCGGACCTACAAACGAATATCGTCCATCAAGACCGATGAGGAAAAAGCGGACGTGGCAAAAGAGCTCGAAGACAGATTTGGGCCGCTTCCTGCCTCGGTGGTGAACCTCTTGGAGTATGCCGCTCTCAAATCGATTTGCGAACGGCTCCGGATTTCGATGGTTGAAAGGCAAGGGAACCGTCTGGCCGTGAGATTTCATCCGGAGACTCCGCTCGATCCCGCCACGTTGGTGCAAGTGGTGCGATCGCGGGAAGGAATCCGGCTGGACCCCTCGGGAGTACTTTGGATGGAAACTTCAAGGGGCGAGTCCGTTGCAGGCTCGTTGAGAAACGTATTGCTCGGTCTTCAAGGGCAGGGCTAAACTGAAGAAGTGAGGGAATGGATGCGAAATATCGCAATGATCGTGGCGCTGCTTGCTGCTGTGCCTCTGGCGGCGCAGGAGCCGAAACAGGAGCCTACGCCTGCTCCTACGCTGGAGAAGCCCGGAATGGCGCCGGCTACAGACGAGCCGAAACCCGTAGTGAAGCCGAAGGCGGCCGCGCCCGTGAAGGCAAATCCCGATAGTGGAAAGACAGTCGAAGAAATCATCGCGCGAGTGAACAATGAAATTATCACGCGCTCGGAGTACGACAAGTCGCTGGCGACCGCGGACGAGGAAGTGCGGCAGGATTGCCAGGGCAAGTGCACGCCGGAGCAGCTGCAGGCGGCGCTGGCAGACCGCAAGAAAACGACGCTCCGTGACTTCATTGATCAATCGTTGCTTGCGCAGCGCGGCAAAGACATGGGAATCAGCGTCGAGACGGATGTAGTGAAGCAACTCGACCAGATTCGCATTTCCAACAAGCTGGGCAGCATGGACGATCTGGAAAAGGCGGTCAGCAGCCAGGGACTGAACTGGGAAGATTTCAAGAACGGTATTCGAAACCGGATTCTGACGCAGAAGGTGATCAGTCAGGAAGTTGGGTCGCACATTTCTATCGGAGAGAGTGACGGACGGAAATATTACGAGGAGCATAAGGCAGAATTCGTACGTCCGGAACAGGTGGCGCTGCGGGAAATTATCGTGAGTACGGATGGAAAGAAGGAAGCGGAACTTCCGGATCTGAAGAAAAAGGCGGAGACAGCCCTTAAGCGTGTGAAAGACGGCGAAGATTTCGGCGAAATAGCAAAACGGCTTTCCGACGGCAGCACCAAGGAACAAGGCGGATATATCGGCATGTTCAAGCGCGGAGAGCTTGCGAAGCAACTCGAAGACACCGTGTTCAAGATGAAGAAAAACGAGTTGACCGACGTCCTCGAGACAAAACAAGGCTTTCTGGTGATGCAGGTTCTGGAGCATTACGACGAGGGCGAGCAGTCCTTCGAGAAAGTGAAAAACGAGATCATGGACCGGCTGTACAACGAAAAACTGGAGCCAGCGGCGCGTGAGTACTTGAAGACGTTGCGCGAGCAGAGCTACGTCGTGATCAAACCGGGTTATGCGGAATTGGCAGGTGGCGGCAACTCTGAAATTCAGGAAGTAAGCACCACACCCGAAACCACCAAGCAGAAGAAGGCGCGCAAGAAATATATTTTGTTCGGTAAGAAGAAGACCTCAGCCTGATGAAAACATTGTTCGTCTCGGATTTGACTGGCGAGCAGTCGATTACGACCTTTCTCCTCGTGCGCGCGAAAGAGATTCGTAGCACCAAGGAGGGGAAGCAGTATCTCCGGATGGAGCTTGGCGACCGGAGCGGCACCATCGAAGCCCGCATGTGGACCAAATTTGAGCTGCTGGTTCACGACATTGCGCGCGATGATTTTGTGAAAGTCGAAGGCCGTGTCGAGCTATATCGAGATCGGCCGCAACTTTCGCTGTTGCAACTACGCAAGGCCCGCCCCGAAGAAATTGAGCTTGCGGATTTTCTTCCTCACACCAAGGAAGATGTCGAGAAGATGTATGCGCAGCTGCTCGATTATGCGAAAGCTATTCGCAATACCTGGCTGCAGCAGCTTGTATCGAGCATCGTGAATGATCCCGCGATTTCCACGCGCTACAAGAAAGCGCCTGCCGCCAAGGTAATGCATCACGCCTACCTCGGCGGACTACTGGAGCACGTCGTTGGCCTCTGCGGGCTGGCAAAGCAAGTTGCGGAGCATTATCCGGAACTCGATCTCGACTTGCTGCTTACCGTTGCGATTTTGCACGACGTCGGAAAGCTTGACGAGCTGTGCTATACGCGTGCGATCGGTTACACGACAGGTGGACAACTGCTCGGCCACATCGTCATGGAACTGGAAACGGTTCTTCGCGCCGTAGACAAGATCCCCGGATTCCCGGCCGAGCTAAAAACGGTTGTGCAACACCTTCTGATCAGCCATCACGGCGAATATGAGTTCGGGTCGCCAAAACTTCCCATGATTCGCGAAGCGCTGGTATTTCACTATCTGGACGATCTGGATTCGAAAATGGCGGCAGTCCGCGCAGCGCTCGCCAGTGAATCGGGCGATGAGGAATGGTCGGCCTATAGCGGTGCACTGCAGCGAAAATTCCTGAAGCTTGACCACTACCTGAAGACCGCGAACTCAAACAGCGAAAAAGCCAAGCAGGACACCTGAAAACTGCGTTAAAGTTGAAGGGATGATTCCCGCACAATTCCAAATCAGGGATCTGACGATCCGCCCGGCGGCAGTGCTTGCGCCCATGGCCGGAGTCACGGACACGCTTTTTCGCCGCGTGATTCGTGGCCTCGGCGGCTGCGGGCTGCTGATGACGGAGTTCACCAGCTCCGAAGGCATCACGCGCAACGCCAAGAAAACTCTGCGCTATCTGTTTTTTCAGCCCGATGAACATCCGATTACGGCGCAACTCTTCGGCGCCAGTCCAAGCGTGATGGCCGATGCGGCAAAGATGGTCGAAGATCACGGCTTCGACGCAGTCGATATCAACCTCGGCTGCCCCGCCAAGAAAGTCGTGAAGTGCGGTGGGTCGGGCTTGCTGCGCGACTTGGATTTGCTCGAACAGATTTTTCGCGCCGTGCGGTCGGCGGTGCGCATTCCGCTTACCATCAAGCTCCGCGCGGGTTGGGATGAAAAATCAATTGTCGCTGTCGAAGTAGCGAAGCTGGCCGAATCGGTTGGAGTGGAAGCGGTTGCGGTTCATCCACGTACGCGCCTGCAAGGGTATAGCGGGCAGGCAGACTGGAAGATCATCGCGGCGGTGAAGGAGGCCGTGAGCATTCCGGTGATCGGGAATGGCGATATTCAGAAACCTGAAGACGCTGCTCGAATTGCGGAACAAACGAATTGCGACGCCGTGATGATCGGACGCGCGGCCGCTACGAACCCGTGGATTTTTTCCCAGATGGTAGAGTTCCGCGAAACGGGAAGTTACCGCCAACCGACCGACGCCCACCGCCATCAGTTACTTTCTCGCTACTACAAAGAAATTAAGCTGGCCGATCAGCCCGATGCTGTGGGAAAAATGAAACAGTTCGCTTGCTGGTTTACGCACGGTGTTGGAAACGGAAGCGAGCTCAGACGAACGGTTCACGAAGCACGGACGCCCGCCGAAGTGCTTGATGCAGTGGAACGCTTTTTTGAGCGCCAGGCAGCCGTAGGGATTGAACCGGATGCGGTACTCCGAAACGAGGTGCCGTCGGATCATGCAAACGAGCACGCAACTTTCGAAACAGCGGGCTGAACGAAGAATTTCCGTGCGGCTGCCCATGCAGGTGACCGGTCGCGATTCCCGCGGAGTGGTCTTTACCGAAGAAACTTCCAGTGAAAATTTGTGCAGAAACGGTGCTGCTTTCGTGACGCGCTTTGAAGTGACGATTGGCTCCGATCTCGATATTCGCATTCCGATGTCGCACGCAGCCTGGCGGCGGGACGATCCAGACTTTGCGACGCGCGGCCGAGTCGTTCACGTTGCAGCGGCAAGTGGGCCGGCTGAACGTCTCGTCGGGGTTCAGTTCACCGGTCCCCGATTTCAGCGAGTATTTCGATCAGAGTCCGCCGCGTAATTCGAAACAGCACCTACTTGATCAATTTCGCAGAAATCTATTCGATCGAGCCGCCGCCTGAATCCTCCGATTCCAGGTGAAGTTCCTGGTACGCCGCGCGTTTGCTTAAGCCACGTTCCTTGGCGGCCAACTTTAGCGCTTCCTTGCGATCCAGTTTTGCTTGACGAATCAACTCGTCGACGCGGTCAGCCAGGCTCTGCGAGGTGTCGCGCAAGGCAGACTTCTCTTCGGCGGGCACCGGGCCGATGAGCAAAGTAATCTCGCCTCGCGCCGGCTTCTCGGCCAGAGACGCCGCCAGCTCGGCGAGCGAGCCGCGTCGGAACTCTTCGTGGAGTTTGGTTACTTCGCGCGCGATACAGGCCGGGCGGTCGCCAAGAATTTCGTGCGCGTCAATCAAGGTTTCTTCGATCCGGTGAGGTGCTTCGTAGAAAATGATGGTGCGGTCTTCGATGCGGAGCCTCTCGAGCGCGCGACGCCGTTCACCACTGCGTGCGGGAAGAAATCCGGCAAAAAGAAATTCCTCGTTTGGCAAACCCGAAGCGGAAAGAGCCGCCAGCAGCGCTGAGGGGCCGGGAATTGGCACGACTCGTATGCGGTGGCGCAGACACAAGGTCACAAGCCGATACCCCGGATCACTGACGAGCGGCACGCCGGCGTCGCTGACCAGCGCAATTTGCGCACCCTGCTCCATCGCGACGACAAGTTCGGGCGCCCGCGTCAGCTCGTTGTGTTCATGGTAGCTGACGAGCGGCTTCCGAATGTTGTAGTGGCTGAGAAGCTTTTGCGTGTGCCGCGTGTCTTCGCAGGCAATCTGGTCGACTTCTTTCAAGATGCGGAGCGCACGCAGGGTAATGTCCTCAAGGTTGCCGATGGGTGTGGCAACGAGGTAAAGGCATACTTGACGGCCGCTTGAGTGCTCCATGCAAGCAGTCTAGCATGCGCGTTCGCCGATAGCGTGCGTGCTATACTGCGGTCTTCAAGACAAAATTGGAGGGAATCGCAGTGCCACTGTACGAGTACAAATGTGTGAAGTGCGGAAAAAAGACGGAAAAGATCGAAAGCGTTTCGGGACCGCACCTGAAAAAGTGTCCTCATTGCGGTGGCAAAGTGGAGCGGCTGCAGTCCGCACCGGCGATCCAGTTCAAGGGATCGGGCTGGTATGTGACGGATTACGCCGGCAAATCAAACGCGAAGGATAGCGCGTCTTCCGATTCATCCACAGGTACCGAGAAGAAAGATTCACCCGCGAAGGAATCGGTAAAAGAGACGCCTCCGGCAAAAGAAACGAAGGAAAAGAAGTCCGCCGGTAAAAAATAGATTTCAGAGCCAATGGCAAGCGCGGCTAAAACTTACGTCCCTTTAAATAGCTTCGGAAAGGCTCGCCCAATTCCTTGTTTTGCAGGGCGAGCTCGACGGTAGCGATCAGGAATCCAAGTTTGTCGCCCGCATCGTAGGAAATCCCTTCATAGATGTAAGCCCAGAGCCCCTGTTCCTTCGCGAGAAGCTTCAGCGCATCGGTAAGTTGAATCTCGCCCCCGGCGCCGGGCTTGGTGCGTTCCAGACATTCGAAAATCGCCGGTGGCAAGACATAACGGCCGGTGATCGACAGGTTCGACGGGGCTTCGGCCGGCTTTGGCTTTTCGACGAGTTCGCGAATGCGAAGCAAACGCTCCCCGAATTGTCCTTGCGGCGCGGGATCTCCGGCAACTATTCCATAAAGGTGTGTTTTCTCTCGCGGAACTTCCTCCACCGCAATGGCGCCGATACCAGTCGCTTCATAAACCCTAATGAGTTGTTCGGTCGCAGGATTTTCGCCCGGGATCAGAACGTCGCCGAGCAGCACGGCGAACGGTTCATCGCCGACCAGATCCTTGGCGACCAGCACGGCGTGTCCCAGTCCGAGCGGTTCCTTCTGTCGCGTGTAACTGACCTGCACCATGTCGCTGATGTGGCGCACCATTTCGGCCTGATCCGATCGGCCCTTTTCTTCCAGAAACCGTTCCAGCGTCGGGTTGTAGTCGAAATGATCTTCGATGGAATTCTTGCCTTTTCCGGTCACGATGATCACGTGTTCGATGCCGCTGGCAACGCATTCCTCGACTACATACTGAATCTGCGGCTTGTCCACGACGTTTAACATTTCTTTTGGCTGCGCTTTGGTCGCGGGCAAAAAGCGCGTGCCAAGGCCTGCGGCGGGCAGCACTGCTTTGCGAACTTTTTTGATTGGCGAGGGATTTCCGGTGAAGCCGGTCGATTGACTCATGATTTCAGATTAAAGAAGAGCTGAAAATTTACAATCGGATTCTTAGTGTAGGGTGCGTGGTGGGAAAGATTCTGGTTTCGGCCGCGTGCTAGCATGTTGGTTGGGGAGTTGAAACATCCGATGAGCATTCGGATTCTGGGGATCGAGTCGTCTTGCGATGAAACAGCCGCGGCCGTCGTAATTGACGGGCGGGAGATCTTGTCGAGCGTCGTCGCCTCGCAGATTGATATTCACGGCAAATATGGCGGTGTGGTACCCGAGCTGGCGTCACGGGAACACTTGCGCAGAATTGTGCCGGTCGTGCGCGAGGCGCTCGAGCAGGCCAACTTAAGTTTGCGAGACGTGGATGCGATTGCTGTGACGCAAGGCCCAGGGCTGGTCGGATCGCTGCTTGTAGGAATTACCTTTGGCAAGACTCTTGCGGAATCCTTGGGCAAGCCGCTGGTCCCAGTCAACCATCTGGAAGGTCATGTTCACGCGGTATTTCTGGAAGCGCACAAATCAGCAATCGCGCCTGCCCTGCCTGCCGTGTGCCTCATCGTTTCAGGCGGCCATACGGTGCTCTACGAAATTCAGTTTAAGGATGGCCAAAGCGTTGATGCCGGTTCGTTGTGGTCGTACCGGAAAATCGGACAAACACGCGACGACGCAGCCGGCGAAGCCTACGACAAAGTTTCCAAATTGCTTGGTCTCGGATATCCAGGCGGTCCAATTCTCGATCGTCTTGCGGCAGCGGCAGGGAACGTACCCGCGCCCGTGAAGTTTGCTGCAACGAAAATGCGAGGCAATACGTACGATTTCAGTTTCAGTGGCTTAAAGACAGCGGTTCTCTATCACTTGCGGGAAAATCCGGATTACCTGCCCGAAATTCAGGCCCGGGAATCGGCAATCGCTCGCGGCGAGCGGCAATTCGATCAGTTGCTGCCGCTGTGCGGCGCGAAGACGCTTGGATTGGTCCGTGAATTTCAGAATGCAGTCGTGCGCGATTTGGTCGAGCGGACTTTGCGGGCTGCCGAAGGGATAGGCGTGCCGACGGTGCTTGTGTCAGGCGGTGTGGCGGCGAACCGTCAGCTGCGCGCAAGTTTTGAAGAACGGGCGCTTAGCGCAGGTCTGAAGGTCTATTTCCCGAGCCCGGCGCTTTCGACCGACAATGCGGCGATGATTGCCGCTGCCGCCTATCCGCGTTTCGCAAACAAGATTTTCGCGGATATTTCGCTGAATGCGTCGGCCTCGCTCCCAATCGAATAATTCGCCGTCGGCGTGTTTCACCTACCACTCTCGCGACGTGAATCTTTTCACCCGCTCAGGGTAAAATGCCCGCCTTATGCGCATAGCCATGGATACGGGCGGAACGTTCACGGACTGCGTTTTCCTCCGCGACGGTAAATTAGAAATTTTGAAAGTGCCTTCGCAGCCGAAAAATCCGGCTGCTGCAATCACTTCGGCGTTGCGCGACTTGCACGGCAGTCTCGAAAAGGACAAGGACACTCTGGGAAAACTGGACCTGGTTTGCGGAACCACGGTTGGCACAAACGCGCTATTGGAGCGTCGCGGCGGAAAAGTTTTGCTGATTACAACGGTTGGATTCGAAGATGTGCTCGAGATCGGGCGCCAGGCTAGGCCAAAACTCTACGATTTGCAGTTTCAGAAGCCGCCGGCACTGGTAGAACGCGCCCACAGACTTGGCGCGCGGGAACGGCTTGCGGCAGATGGCTCCCTGGTAACGAAACTCGGAGTGACCGAGATTCGGTCGCTGGTTCGAAAGGTTCAGCGTGCTCATCCGGATGCGGTGGCCGTCTGCTTCCTTTTTTCCTTCCGTAACGCGAATCACGAAGCCGCGGTGGCGAAAGCCTTGCGCCGAAAAGGCTTTCTCGTCAGCGTCTCACACGAAATCCTGCCGGAGTTCCGCGAATTCGAACGGACCTCAACTACGGTGGTCAATGCCTATCTCGCGCCAGTCATGAGCGCATACCTGCGCGCCACGCAATCGCAGGCAAGCACAGTCTGGAATACCGCGTGGAATCGGAAATCAAAGAACGCCGTACAAGTTCGCGTAATGCAGTCGAATGGCGGAATCATCTCTGCTGAGGGTGCCGCGGTCCAACCGGTTCGAACCGTTCTGTCTGGACCCGCGGGCGGCGTGTTAGGCGCAGGGTACGCAGCCTCGCTCGCCGGTCTCGAGAGAGTAATTTCGTTCGACA
>QHYO01000580.1 GCA_003224135.1 Acidobacteriota bacterium
CACGTTTTGATCTGCGAGACAGCGCCCAGTTCCGGGTTACCCCACACGGGAATGCCATCAATGAATTGCATTTTTTTGCACGGCGCCGGTATTGGTTGTAGCTTCGCGCTTGCTTGTGGCACTTTCTGGCAAAGCGAACGCGTAGAGCACGTCCTGCACCGGCACGAGCACGTATTGCCGACCGTCCAGTTCGTACGTCATCGGCGACGCGAGCAACTCGCCTCCCATGTTCAAGTGCCAGAGTGTCTGTCCGTTTGTAGGATCGAGCGCGACCAGATTGCCGGCATTGTCTGCGCTGAACAGCAAATGCCCGGCAGTGGTGAGGATCCCGGCAATGCTTTCGCCCTCACCGAGTTCGTGATTCCACACAACTTTTCCGGTCCGGTAGTCGAGTGCGCGTAGAGTGGAGTTTGCCCACAGAATCCTGTCGCGGCCGCCCCATCCTTCGGCTTTGCCGGTTACGGTGTTGTAATAAATGCTGAAAATTCTCCGCGCGTTTACGTAGAACAGTCCCGTTTGCGGATCAAAACTCGGCGCCATCCAATTGGTCGATCCATCTGAACCGGGCTCCACCAGCGCGCCATCCGGACTTGGCGTTGCTTCCGGCTTGGCGATTGGCCGGCCACGCGAATCGACGCCGGACGACCACGTCTGATCAATGAACGGCGCAGTGAGCAAGTGCTCGCCGTTTGTCCGGTCGAGCACAAAGAAAAATCCGTTGCGGCTCGCTTGCGCAAGCAACTGGTGTTTCTTGCCCTTGAAGTCCGCGTCGAACAAAACAGGAGTTTGCACGGCATCCCAATCGTGGACGTCATGTGGAGAAGGCTGAAAGTACCAGGCGAGTTTTCCCGTATCTGCATTCAGCGCCACGATGGAGCACGTGTAGAGGTTGTCGCCTGGCCGCCCCTCTCCAGCCAATACCGGGTTGGGATTTCCAATGCCCCAGTAGAGCAAGTTCATTGCAGGGTCATAGGTTCCAGTCATCCAGGTCATACCGCCACCGTGATGAATTGCGTCTGTGTCTTTCGGCCACGTTTCGGATCCAGGCTCACCCGGTTCCGGCGTCGTGTACCAGCGCCATTGGATGGCTCCGGTTTCTGGATCGACCGACTCAAGGAAGCCCCGCACGTCGGTAACGTCTCCGGACACTCCGACGATTACGTGGTCGCGCACCACCAGGGGAGCCATCGTTGCGAAGTAGCCCAGCTTTCCGTCTGCAAGTTCCACGATCCAGCGCACGCTGCCATCTTTCGCGTTGAGGCAAACCAGATGTGCATCGGGCGTCGTGAAGTAGAGCGACTCTTTGTACATGGCCACGCCGCGATGGCCGATGTGGTCGCCCTCGGAAACGCGCCGGTAATGCCAGACCAGGCGGCCGTACCGTGCATCCACAGCCCACACGTTATCAGGGGCACTAAAATACAGGATGCCGTTCACTTCGAGCGGAGTGGATTTGAGCACGCTCCCCGGAGTGCGAAAAACCCACGCCAGCGAGAGCGACCCTAC
>QHYO01000584.1 GCA_003224135.1 Acidobacteriota bacterium
AATGCCGACACGTAGTCCTTCCGAGCGGAATATCAAAGTGTTGACCGGAAGCACAAGCGTGGAGGCCTGGGTCGGGACTTTCAAGTGGACCTCCGCATATGAACCGGTGAGCAGCTCGCCTGCGGGATTTTTCATTTCGATCTCGATCAACAAAGTGCGGGTTGTCATATTGATGGCCTCCGCAGTACGCACCAGCTTTCCCTGAAACTTGCGTCCCGGGAATTCGGCCAGAGTGAGATCTGCGGTCATGCCAACTTTGACCCCCTGCGAGTATTCCTCTGGAACATTTACGTAAACACGCAACGTTCCGGGTTGAGAAATGTGAAAGAGATCCGTTTTAACTCCCCCGGCGCTCCCGGAATTAATCAGATCACCAATATCGGTGTTTCGTGCGGTGACCACGCCGTCGAACGGAGCGTAGATCTTCTCGAACGACTGCAGAGCTTGGAGTTGCTTGACGTTTGCCTGATTGGCTTCGACAATCGCTTTGTTGGCGTTGTAAGTCCCTACGGCGTTGTCCACGTCCTGCTGCGAAACGGCGTTGCTGCGAATCATGCCTTCGTAGCGGTTCTTGGTGGTCTCGGCAAGCGCGAGATTCGCTTTGGCGGTGTTGAGGTTGCTGAGCGATTGCTGCAATTGCTGATCGACTTCGGGAGTTTCGATAACGGCAAGCAGTTGGCCTTTTTTGACGTGCGCTCCAATGTCAACATTCCACTTTCTTAAATATCCACTCGTGCGCGCATAGATCGGCGAAGTGATAAATGGCTGGACATTTCCAGGAAGGATAATCTCTTCGGCAGGCGCGGTTTGCTTTGGCGAAACAACTGATACCGCGGGGATAGCCAGTTGTGCCGTTTCTGCGTTTAGGGTTTTGCGGGCGCTGATACGCGACCAGATGCCCGATATCAACAGAGCGGCAACCAGGATCGATGCAATGGCCATGCCCCACCATTTGTTCATGGGACGCCGCGTTTGTCCCGCATCATTCAACGGGAATGCTTGCCCGACGATTTGTGCACTATCTTCTTGTTTAGACAACATAATGACTCCACACGAATTTGTGCCTAGTGCTGGCATTCCGTTTGTTCCGGATACCGACGTGAACCCTGCAGAACGCTGAAAAATGCGGGAACAAACAACAGCGTCGAAACCGTCGCGAAAAGCAATCCACCTATAACCGCCCGGCCAAGAGGAGCGTTTTGTTGACCTCCGTCACCGAGTCCGAGGGCCATCGGCACCATGCCGATGATCATGGCCAGAGCGGTCATTATCACGGGGCGAAAGCGCGTGAAGCCTGCTTCCAGTGCGGCGCTCACGGAATCACTGCCTTCCATCATTTTTTCGGTAGCAAAGCTTACGACCAAGATGCTGTTTGAAGTTGCGACGCCCATACACATGATGGCCCCCATAAGTGCGGGCACGCTTAGAGTCGTGTGCGTTATGAACAAGAACCACGCAATGCCGGCGAGTGCCGCGGGCAGCGCGGAAATCATGATGAAAGGATCAAGCCAGGACTGAAAGTTCACCACAATCAGTAGGTAGACGAGAACGATCGAGAACGCCAGCCCGCTTAGAAGACCGATGTAGGAGGACCGCATCGTGTCAACTTGTCCACGAACAACGACTCGGGAACCGCGCGGCAATTCGTGGCGCGTAGCATCAATGATCTGACTGAGGTCGCTAGCGACACTACCCAGGTCGCGCCCCGTCGCAGCGCCAAAAATGTCAATCACGGGCGCTACGTTGTAATGCGAAACGACTGCCATTCCCGCGCCTCGTTGCACGGACACCAGGCTGGCCATCAGAGATGGTGGAGCAGAAGGGTTCGTCCCGGTGATCGGGATATTTACAAGATCCTGTAACGAGTCCGTGCGGTATTGCGGACTCTGAGTCGCGATTTGATAGCTGACACGATTCTTTGGGTCAACCCAGAATGTCGGTGAAGTTTGGAAGCTGCCGCTTAGTGATACCAAAAGATTCTGAGCGATGTCGCGCGCAGTAAATCCAAGTTCTTCTGCTTTCGTACGTTCGACCCTGAGACGGAGATACGGCTCATCGAAAGGTTGCTGGATGCGCAGA
>QHYO01000585.1 GCA_003224135.1 Acidobacteriota bacterium
CTGGCAAGGACACATCGCTGAAATCTATCAGAAAAACTGCCGAGACTACCTCCGATCAGTCTCTGAGGCCGATTGCTTCGTTGGCACCCCGCGCCCAGAAGATCTAAGAAATGCCAAGTACCCGCTCATCTTTCAACCACTAATAACCGCACAGGATGCCGAATCCCACATTCACGCTCTCGAACGGAGGGCGGTACCAACCCAGAAGGGGCGCAGCGCCTACGTGCCAATCCGGTTCGTGCCATTTGAGAAGATTTCAAAGCATTACAAACTCATGCTGGCATTTGACGCCCTCGTCCTCTGGAAGGCTTCCGGTCAGATGCCAACCAAGGGAATGATCATTCACGGATTGCAACATACGATCCTTGGTCTCAGGCTTGATACCTTGATTCACGAAGTGCAGTTACTCGTGGGGAAGCTCCGCGCATTGCTCAGCCAGAGCAGCCCACCAGAGCCTGTTCTGATCAAGCACTGCTCAGAGTGCGAGTTCGAAACATGTTGCAGGAAGAGAGTGACCGAGAAGGATGACCTTAGCCTCTTGGACAGCCTCAGCGTCACTGACAGAGCGAAACTGAACGCGAAGGGCATATTTACCGCTACTCAACTTGCCTATACTTTTCGCCCACGCCGCCGCCCCAAGCGTCTGGCATCACGCAAAGAGAAGTATCACCATGCTCTCAAGGCTCTCGCAATTCGAGACCACAAGATTCACATAGTCGGGAAGCCCGAGCTAGCAATCAAGGGAACACCAGTTTATCTTGATGTTGAAGGAATGCCGGATCGTGATTTTTATTATCTCATAGGCCTCCGAATACCCGCGGGTCCTCTCCAATACAGCTTCTGGGCGGATGAAGTTAGCGATGAGGAAGGAATCTGGCGCTCCCTGCTTAGTGTCCTAGGGAACATTGACAATCCTGTTCTGATTCATTATGGAGCCTATGAAACAATCTTTCTCAAGCGACTTGCGCGCCGATATCCCGACTCAACTCCCGACTCCTCCAGCATCAGCACACTCATTGCCCGCAGGGTGAATCTCTTGGGGATCACCTATTCGCAGATCTATTTTCCAACATATTCCAATCGCCTCAAAGAAGTCGCGCGGTACCTTGGGTTCCAGTGGTCGCACCCGGCCGCGTCGGGGCTTCAGTACCTTGTCTGGAGACAACAATGGGAGGAAACGCGGGATACCTCCATCAAGCAGGCATTGATCACGTACAATCGAGAGGACTGTGAAGCTTTGGAATTGGTTACGCGGGCCGTTGAACGGGTCGCGGTCTTTGCAGAAGGCCGTTGCTCGGTGAGCGGTACGCGAATGAGGTCTGCGTACACTCAGAAGACGTCCAGAACGTTTCGAGGTGGCGCAAGTTCACCAGTTCTCTTCCGGTCCTGGAGGAGATCAATAAGACAGCGCACTGGGATTATCAACGCGACAGAGTCTACGCAAGAAACAGCGACTGGCGCGGAAGATCCAATGCCTCACGCACTGCGGCTGTCAAGCCCCGGATCAACAGAGAGGTTCTTTGTTCCACTCTTTCTCGCTGCCCCCAGTGTGGCGGTAAGAAACTAAAAGCAGGACCCGAACAGTCGAAGATCGTGTATGACCTACACATCGGAAAGACAAGCGTCAAAAGATGGATCGTCAAATATCTCTTCCACAACTATGACTGCCTTCGCTGCGGCGCGGAACTTTCTCCTCCGGAGCGGACGTGGCGTCGCGGGAAGTACGGGTGGAATCTGATCGCGTTCCTGATTTACGAAATTGTGGAACTATGTGTCCCACAGCGTGTGACAACGCGGCATGTGAACCGTCTGTTTGGTCTGACTTTGCCCCGCAGTTCGGTGGGTGAACAAAAGAGGGCAGCGGCAAGGCTGTACGAGGAGACGCGGCAGACGCTACTCCGGAGGATCGTAGAGGGAACGCTAGTTCACGCTGACGAGACTCCGATAGTAACGCAGGGCAAACGAGGTTACGTCTGGGTGTTCTGCAATTTTGACGATGTCGTCTACTTTTACAGCGAGAGCCGCGAGGCTGAGACAATGCGGACGCTCCTGAAGGGGTTCAAAGGAGTCTTGGTCTCTGACTTCTATCCAGCATACGACTCGATGGACTGCCCACAGCAAAAGTGCTTGATTCATCTCATGCGCGATCTGAACGATGACATGTTGAAGAATCCGTACGACGATGAACTGCGGCAGATAGTGCAGCAGTTCGGCGACTTGCTCAAGCAGATTGTGGATACCATTGATCGGCGTGGGCTGAAGAAATACTTCCTCAATAAGCATCTTCGTGACGTGAAGCGGTTTTACAGGTGGCTTTTCAGCGGGCAGTGGCAAAGCGAAGTGGCCGCGAAGTGCAAGCAGCGCTTTGAGAAGAATCGGGAAAAGCTCTTCACTTTCCTTGGCTATGATGGCGTGCCGTGGAACAACAATAATGCGGAACATGCGATGAAGGCATTTGCCGCGCTTCGGGATGTAATTGAAGGGACAACAACGGCCTCCGGAATTGAAGAGTACCTCGTTCTTTTAAGTGTTTCTGAAACGTGCAGATACAAAGATCTTGATGTGTTGGAGTTCTTTCTTTCTAGGGAAAAGGATATCGATGCCTTTCTAAGAAGCCGCGCGCGGACCAGAGCGCAGCTCGGTCGGTCCAATGAGAAGCCCACACAAGTCCGAATTGTACAAACGGCACTTGAGATATTGGCCGCTCATCCTGCTGGCATGGGATTCACGTCGCTTGTTGAAAGACTTCACGGGCTGTTGCCAAACGAGTCAGAGAACACCATCAGGATTTATACGGCGAAATTGCGCGCCTGGCGACCGCAGGAGGTATACAAGCCAGCGAGAGGAATCTTTCGACTCGCTCGGTTCCGTGAAACCGAAGCTACTGATGTTGAAACGAATAGGACTGCTACATAGCGAATGGTGGTAAAGTTCGCGAAAACTGTCCAATAAACCGCTCATGAATATCCGCCCGCTCATGCAAGAATTTCATTAAACAAGTTAGCGATGTCGCGCGGCGGCAAAAGGCGGCAATAAGAGCCTCAAGGGCGGCACCAAGGGTTTCGGCCTCTTAAGCCATTTTGAGCTAGGTGCTTCATTGACCTGGAAACTTCACACTTGACACATAAGATCGTATCTGGGACACTGGGCCAGAAATGAGCGGATATTCGACGCGAGAGGCTGCCAAGAAACTTGGGATTAGCAAGACAGCGTTGAATCGATACATTGCAGCCGAAAAAGTGCCTGCACCGGCAGCCCAGGTCATCGGCGGGATCGAAGTTCGATCTTGGAATAGTACCGATATCGAAATAGTACGAAGAATTCTGCCGAAAATAGCGAATGGCAGAAAGACAAGGCATAAGAAGAAGGCGAAAAAGACAAGCAAGAAGAAGTGAGTGAACGGGACGCGCCGGTGTTGGCACACCGAACGCGCCCCTAACCAAAGTCGCCTGGATTAGAGGCAACCATGGCTGGAATAGAAAGTAGCGGGTTCGCCCCTTGGGTGCAACCCGCCCATCTCCGTTTCGTTTCCATCGCACGCTCTATCCCTCTGCGCGTCGCGCATCCTCCACCGTAGCTTCCTGTCAACTGAATCCGTTTGTCCACGCACGCCGGTTCTCGACTGCATCGAGGACGTGCGCTTCGACGCGCCTAATTAACTCCGAACTTGCGGTCAATTTGCCGCCGAAAGGACATTTGGTCATGGAGAAAGCACATCTGTATGAAGCGCTGTATCTGGTGAACCACGGTATTGACGAAGCCGTTCGGGGAGTTCAACGCCTGAAGAAATCTCCTAAACTCTTCATGGAGACCTACCACAAGTCCATGGCTGGTCTCGAACGCCGTCGTTCCAGGATCAACCTGCAATTCATGCTCGAAATGCGCAAGCTAGAAGAAGACGATGAGTCCCGCTTCGAGGAAGAATACAACGTCTGGCTCTCCGACGAACCCCTTACCAACGACGAAATCTGCCAATTGATGCGCACGGTCGAACGCGAGCGCAAACTGGAAGGGAAACCGCCGTTGGTGCAGTTTCTCCCCCGGAGCAAGCGCCCGAAGAAAACACCTAAAAAAACCGAGGGAGTCCATCCCAGCCACAGACCAAATGGTCCGCTGCCGTCCGCTGCGGGCGTGAAGAACAGAACGCAAGAGGATGCTCATGAGTAAGAAGCGCAAGCGTCGGCCAGTTCCCCCAACGCTGCGGATTCCGGGCGATGCCGATCAGCGTTCCGGGCTCATGCCGATCACTCATTCCGAGCGATATCGATTAGTGATTCCGGGGGGCTTCTTCCTGATTCAGCCAGGTGGTGAAATTGCATGACAAACACCCGCATATAAGGTAATTTTGACAGATGGAAACCGTGAACGTGGAGCTGCCTTCAGCGCTTCTGAGGGCCGCAAATCTTGAAGGGAGCAACCTCTCCCAGGAAGCTGCCCGATTGCTGGCGCTCGAACTTTATCGCGAAGATAAGGTCTCGCTGGGACGCGCCGCCGAACTATGCGAGACGCCGTTGGCTGCTTTCATGGATTTCGTCGCCAAACATGGTGTCCCGCCGCTGCGATATAGCTTTGAAGATCTGGACGAGGAGCGCCGGTCGACTGACCGTATCGAAGTGTGACTGTCGTAGCGGATTCATCGCCGCTTGTTATTCTGACAAAGCTTGGGTGCTTTGACCTCCTCAATAGACTTTTTCGGCGCATTGACATCTCCGCCGAGGTTCACCACGAAGTGGTCGTCGCCGGCGCTGGCCTGCCAGGAGCAACGGAAGTTGCGAATGCGAAATGGGTCGAGGTAAGGAATCTTCAGAACCAAGCGGACTTGCTGGCGGCTCAACAAAATTACGCTCTCGGTGTTGGAGAGCTGAGCACAATTCTCCTGGGGAAAGAACTGCATGCGAATGCGGTGCTGCTCGATGATTACAAGGCGCGGAAACTAGCCACGGCAGAAGGTCTCCAAGTTCGCGGCAGCGTGGGTCTCCTCGAAACACTTTACCTGCGAGGCTACTTAACCGATCTTCGTGCTACCTTTCGGCAGCTCCTCACGGATAGCTATATCGACCAGCGGTTGTTAGACCGTCGTCTACGGGCCTTGGGGCTTCCGCTCCTCTGAGCAATCTGGCTGCTGGCACCATGAAAGAGTCGGAAGGCAGAAATGGTCGTCGGAGCGATTCGCGCTCAAGTCGGAGAATTCCGACTGGTCGGATTTAGAGCGCGCGTGTCCGGGTGTTGGCCGCGAATGGATTCGAAAGCTCTTAGCACGGACTGGCTTCTGTGCGCCAGCGCCTTTGATGGCGGAGAGCCCACGCCTCTCATAACCGAATCACTCCTACGCCGGAGATTTGGTCAAGTGCGACGAAGGGTCGCCGCGTTAACAGGCATGCTCCTCGACGGCGTCGAGAATGAAGGGAACGACAGTTGACGGCTTCTGTCGTCTGGGAGCAAGCAATCTCTATAACACCAGCGCACGATTTGGCGCGCAGATCACGCGCAGAATCAAGGCAATGAAAATGGACGAATACCTGAGATATCTCGGGACCCAGACTGCGAGTCGGCAAATCTTCCTGCTGAACTTTGCTGCTGATTTTCACTCCTTTGAAATTTTGTACAAGATGCTTCGAGCAGCCTGGGCCCACTTAGGCAGTGAGCGGGACAAGTCTGGTGAATCTCATGCTGGCCTTTTGCCATTCGCCAATATTCTAGCCCGGTCACACATTGATTGGATTCCAGCATCTCAGTTTTTATCAAAGCTTCCTCGCCTGGCTGACGTTTAGACCAGGTTTGGAAGCACTTCTCATGACTGGCAAATTTGTCGATGGGCCCGCAAACGCAGATGTTTGGAAAAACCGGGAAGCTGACTGGAAGGCGTACCAAAAGGGTTTTTTCGGGAACGCGCCGCTCACTACATTGGCGAGATCAACGCTTTGCATCCTTTCCGCGAGGGAAACACACGGGCACAACGCGAATTCATTCGGGAGCTGGCTGTTGGAAGCCGGCTATGAGATTGCGTGGGATCTCGTTACGCAGGACGAAATGTTGACAGCCTCAGTGGCAAGTTTTCACAGAGGAAGCAGTGAAGCGTTTGCGACAATTCTGAACAAGATCATCCGTCCTGTTCGTTGAATACCACCCGACTCGCAATATCCGACGCGTTCGCGATACCAGATTTACTGAGCGCTTGATGTCGTCCTGCTTTGTTGGCGCATTCGTGGAACGTTCTTTGGTACTTTGGAACAGCCGCGATCGGTCCTGTTTCTTGTTGCCAGCTTTAAGGCGGGTTGTCGACTTGCCTTTTGCGCAGCACAACAGTGACAAGAATTTCTCGATTGCCAGAAATCACTGTTTCTCGGCTGATCATCGCCTGCGGTGGGCGGAGAAGGAAAACTTCGAACCCCCAGATGCAAGAATCGGAAGTCCTGTTTTCTCCAATAGTTATAAATTCGCGTTACTTAACAGAATAGTAAAAAAAGGCGGGCAAAAACTCGAGAATAAGTAACAAGGGAATTGTCTGCAAATAAGGCCTGTATTTTCAACCACTTATATTCTGGCGGAGAGGGGGGGATTCGAACCCCCGTTAGGGTGTTTAGTCCCTAAAACGGTTTAGCAAATTGCCCGATTCCACAGCCTGGTGTTCGGAATCCACAAGTTACGCTCGGATGAGGTGCCCGATTTCGGTGCAAAAGACGCGTGTTTGGGGGCATTTGTGCAACTATTGTGCAACCAGGAATCATTTGAATCATTCGCAGGAATGGAGGCCCAACCCCTTCGGTTAACAGCTTGAGGGGCTTCCGGGTCGTCAATTTTCTCTTTCAAGTTTTTCAAGGTCGTTCCAACATACATGTTTAACCAGAAAA
>QHYO01000588.1 GCA_003224135.1 Acidobacteriota bacterium
AGACGCTTCGCGTCGGTTACCAAGCTCTGACTCAGCGCAGGGTCAGCGAATGTCTCAAACGTGAGCCGGCGATTTTCCGCCTCGTGCCGGAAGGGCCGGGCAATCATTTCGAGCAAACTCGCGAAGAATACTTCTTCGGCTTGGACGGAAACGGTGCCGGATTCGATTTTTGACAAATCGAGAATGTCGCTGATTAGATTTAACAGGTCGGTTCCTGCTCCGTGAATAGTGCGCGAAAACTCGACTTGCCTCGGCGTCAAATTCCCTTCGGGGTTTTCGCTAAGCTGTTGGCCGAGCACCAGAATGCTGTTCAGCGGAGTGCGGAGTTCATGTGACATGTTGGCAAGAAATTCTGACTTGTACTTGGAAGTTAGAGCAAGCTCTTTGGCTTTGTCCTCCAGCGCGCGACGCGCTTGCTCGATTTCCTGGTTCTTGCGTTCCACTTCCGCGTTTTGTTCGGCGAGCTGTTGTGCCTTTAGCCCGAGTTGCTCGTTGGTTTGTTGAAGTTCTCTCTGTTGCGTTTGCAGCTCGGTGGCGAGTTGCTGCGACTGCTCAAGCAGTCCTTCGGTCTGCATCGTGGCTTCAATGCTGTTGAGTACGATGCCGATGCTGGAAGTCAGCTGCTCCAGAAACGCGAGTTGAGAAGCGGTGAAATTGCCGAGAGAAGCCAGTTCAATGACCGCTTTCACCTGATCTTCAAACAGAACAGGTAGTACGATGATGTTTCTTGGAACGGCCTGAAATAGTCCAGATCGAATTGGCACGGTATGCGACGGCATTTCCGTGATGAGCATGCGGCGCTTTTCCGCAGCGCACTGTCCAATGAGCCCTTCGCCAATATCCAGGTGTTTCTTGTGACCGTTTTCACCGTTGTCGGCATAGGATGAGAGCAAAGCCATGCCCGGAGAATTGTCGGCCTCCATGCGATAGATCACACCCTGTTGAGCGTTGACGAGAGGAGCCAATTCAGAAAGGAGCAATCGTCCGACTGTCGCCAGATCGCGCTGTCCCTGTAACATTCCTGTAAATCGCGCCAGGTTGGTCTTGAGCCAATCCTGTTCCTTGTTTCGGTCGGTCGTCAGTCGCAAGTTGTCGATCATGGTATTGATGTTGTCTTTTAGTTCGGCAACTTCGCCGCGAGCTTCTACCTGAATCGAACGGGTTAGGTCGCCCTTGGTCACGGCGGTTGCGACTTCCGCGATGGCGCGAACCTGGTTTGTGAGATTGTCAGCCAGCAAGTTCACATTGCCGGTCAGATCTTTCCACGTTCCCGCGGCTCCCGGGACGTTGGCTTGTCCGCCGAGCCGGCCTTCGACGCCGACTTCACGCGCAACGGTTGTCACCTGATCGGCAAAGGTGGCAAGCGTTCGTGTCATGTTGTTGATGGTTTCCGCGAGTGCCGCAACTTCGCCCTTGGCGTTTACGGTCAACTTTTGCGTGAGATCCCCGTTGGCCACCGCTGTTACGACCTTGACGATGCCGCGCACCTGTTCCGTGAGGTTTGCAGCCATCACGTTTACGTTGTCGGTAAGATCTTTCCAGGTTCCAGCAACGCCGGGGACCAGTGCCTGTCCACCCAGTTTGCCTTCCGTGCCGACGTCGCGCGCCACGCGCGTAACCTCGCCGGCGAACGCGTTCAGCTGGTCCACCATCGTGTTGATGGTGTTCTTCAACTCCAGAATTTCACCCTTTACATCGACCGTAATCTTGCGCGACAGGTCGCCTTTCGCAACCGCTGTCGTCACCTCGGCGATGTTGCGAACCTGGCCGGTCAGGTTCCCGGCCATCGCGTTTACGGAATCGGTGAGATCCTTCCACGTTCCGGCGACGCCGGGCACGTTGGCCTGGCCTCCCAGTCTGCCTTCGCTGCCCACTTCACGCGCCACACGGGTCACTTCCGCAGCGAAGGAACGTAACTGCTCCACCATCGTGTTCAGCGTCTCTTTCAACTGCAGGATCTCCCCGCGCACATCGACGGTAATTTTTCGCGAAAGGTCTCCGCTCGCAATTGCGGTTGCCACTTCGGCGATGTTACGAACCTGACCAGTCAGGTTGCTGGCCATGAAGTTCACGTTGTCAGTGAGATCCTTCCACGTACCACCAACATCCGGTACCTGCGCCTGACCACCCAACTTCCCTTCCGTTCCCACTTCGCGTGCAACACGCGTCACTTCCGCCGCGAAGGCATTCAATTGGTCCACCATCGTGTTGATGGTGTTCTTCAACTCCAGAATTTCACCCTTTACATCGACCGTGATCTTGCGCGACAAATCTCCTCGTGCCACAGCCGTCGCGACTTCCGCGATGTTGCGGACTTGGCCCGTAAGGTTGCTGGCCATGAAATTGACGTTATCCGTCAAATCCTTCCAGGTGCCCGCAACGCCAGGCACCCTGGCTTGTCCGCCAAGATTTCCTTCCGTGCCCACTTCGCGCGCCACGCGCGTCACTTCTCCAGCGAAGCCATTGAGCTGGTCCACCATCCTGTTGATGGTGTCCTTAAGCTCAAGAATTTCTCCCTTTACGTCCACGGTAATTTTCCGGGAAAGATCGCCTTTCGCGACAGCCGTCATCACCTCGGCGATGTTACGAACCTGGGCCGTGAGATTTCCGGCCATGCAATTCACGGGATCTGTTAGGTCTTTCCATGTTCCTGCGACGCCGGGAACGTTAGCCTGACCACCCAGTCTGCCTTCGCTTCCAACTTTACGTGCCACGCGCGTGACTTCTCCGGCAAAGCGATTGAGCTGGTCGACCATGGTGTTTAGTGTTTCTTTGAGCTGCAGAATTTCGCCGCGAACGTCGACTGTTATTTTGCGCGAAAGGTCTCCGCTCGCGATTGCTGTCGCCACTTCTGCGATATTGCGAACCTGGCCGGTCAGGTTGCTGGCCATGAAGTTCACGTTGTCCGTG
>QHYO01000586.1 GCA_003224135.1 Acidobacteriota bacterium
TGCAGACGACTTGCCGCTGATCAAAGCCGACAAAGAATCGCTGAAGCACGCACTGCGGAATCTGCTCGAGAACGCGGTCAAGCACGGGCGCAAGGAGCACGCTTCGATCCGCATCACCGCAGACCGTTCGGCACTTCAGGGTAAACCTGCGGTTCGCCTAGGCATCCAAGACAACGGTCCCGGCATTCCAAAGGAGGAACGCGCAAGGGTGTTCGAACCGTTTTTTCGTGGCAAGTTGGCGATTGAAAATCAGGTGCACGGCACTGGCTTGGGGCTAAATCTCGCGAAACGCATCATCGAAGCTCATGGAGGGATTTTGATGCTGCAGAGCGAACTCGGAAGAGGCACGCAGTTTATCGCCACGATTCCTGCGGCATGCAAAAATGATACCTCCGAATGAAACAGCGGAATTGAAGATGATCGCGCAAATCCTTCTCGTCGAAGACGAACCGGGATTAGTCCTGACGCTCACGGATCTTTTCCGGGGCGAGGGCTACGAAGTCGAGACCGCGTTGGATGGAGAAACCGGTTTGCGCCGCGCGCTCACCCGCCAGCATTCGGTAATTGTTCTGGACGTGATGCTCCCCCAAAAAAATGGCTTTGAAGTCTGCCGCGAATTGCGGCAAGCCGGAGTCGACACTGCCATTCTGATGCTGACCGCGAAGACTTTAGTCGGCGATCGAGTCACAGGACTTCGGCTTGGCGCCGACGATTATCTGGCGAAGCCGTTCGATTCATCGGAATTGCTAGCGCGCATCGAAGCCCTCCTGCGGCGGGTGGAGAAGCGCAGCCGCGTCCCTGTAAAATCTTTCGCATTTGATGATGTGGAAATCGATTTTGAACGCGCCGAAGTCAGCCGTGCCGGCCATAAGGTCGCGCTGGCGGCGAAAGAGTTACAATTACTCGAATATCTCGTTTTGCATCGCGATCGCGTGTTGCCGCGCGAAGAAATTCTTCAGCAGGTTTGGCAGTACGACAGCGAAGTCTCCTCGCGCACCGTGGATGTGCATGTCGCGTGGCTGCGCCAGAAGCTCGATAATCCGCAAAGCCCAAGGCGCATACAGACCGTCCGCGGCAAAGGATACAAGTTCACTCCGTAACGCGCGCAAAACGAAGCTGCAAACACTCCAGAACGGGAACTTTTTCAATGCGCGAGAGGAATTTGGTACAGGGGTTAAATGTGAAATCTCTTCTGCTTGAAGGCTGGCGGTTTGCGGCGAACGCGGCCTTCCTGTTTCTGGTGACCTTTAGTGCCCCGTGTGTTCGGGCTCAGGCGCCCGCTGGCCCATTGCCGCAAGCCGCTTCTAAAGATACGCCGGGCTCTTCGCAGGTTAACACTCCTCCGCCGAACGTCCCGCGAACAAAAAATCTTGCAGGAACCTGGCGCCTCAACGTCGACGACAGCGACGACCCGAGCAAAAAGTTGCAACAGGCCCGCGGCTCTCAAAATGGCGGTCAGGGAGGCGGACGCCGTGGTGGCGGAATGGGCGGCGGGTGGCCCGGGGGCGGAGGACGCGGCGGTTATGGCGGACGCGGAACGGGTGGCGGCGAAAGCGACTCCGATCGCCGGAAGATGCAGCTTTTCCTCCAGCCCGCGCAGCAGCTGACGGTTTCCCAGAAGGATCCGGAAATCGACGTGACCGATGACGACGACCGCAAATTCGCTTTCTACACCGACAACCGCAAAATAGAAAAATCAAAGGATCCCAACCACCAGGGATTTCTGGCGAAATGGGATGAATTCAGATTGGTTGCCGAAGGCAAAGATCCTCACGGGAACAAGTACGAGCGCTCATACGATGTCCTGGAAGGAAATCAGCAGCTTCGCGAAACGCTTTTTCTGAAAATCGGTCGAAACAATACGGAAATCTCGATTCACTACCTCTACGACCTCGTTTCTCGCGCTCCATCTCAGGGTCCCGCGTCGCAGTAGAAATGCGCTGAAATTCCACATCGTAAATCTAGCGTCGTCAATCGCCGCGCGTTGACGGAATTTAACTCGGATGCTAATCTTTTTGTTCCGAGTCGGCAGCTCTGAGCCCACCGTGCAGCTTTGGGGTGTGTACGGCGAGGCTGCCAGCCGCAGTCCAGGCTAAAAAATTTTGTTATGGCGATTGTTCACCAATTAGGCGAACTCTTCCTCGGGGCTGTGCCCACAGTCCTGCTCATTCTCATTTTCTATTTCATTCTCAAGTCATTGTTTTTCAAGCCGTTGCTCGCGGTGATGTCAGAGCGCGATGCCCGTTCGATTGGCGCGCAGAAAGCCGCAGAAGCGGCACAATTAGCAGCTTCAGAAAAGCTTAAGCAATATCAGGATGCGCTGAAGCAGGCGCGCGCGCAGATCTACGCGGAGCAGGAAGCCGCGCGCAAAAAATTGCTCGACGAACGTGCCAATCTTTTGAAGGATGCTCGCGCCAAGTCCGCCACGGAAGTCGCTAATGGCAAGGAACATGTAGCAGCTGAGCTACTCGCGGCGCGTGGCGACATGGAAGCCGCAATTCCCCAACTTGCCGCCGAAATCGCGTCGAGAATCCTCGAAACTCCCGCAAGCCCATCCCGAGAGGTTCGATGAAACTCCGCAGGCTCATTGTTTCATCGCTCTTCGTGTGCGGGACGCTTACTTTCCTTGCCGCCGCCGCGCATGCCGCGGAAGAAGGCGGCGCCAACGCTGCCGGTCCGGCGGAACTCTTCAAGTGGATCAACTTCGCAATCGTCGCGGCCGCGTTGATCTGGGTGTTTGGCAAGGTCCTGCCGCCAAAGTTCCGCGCCAACGCGGAAAAAATCAGCTCAGCCATAACGAGGGCCACTGCCGCGAAAGCGGAAGCTGAGAGAAAGCTAAAGGATGCCGAGCAGCGCCTGGCCCGCCTGGAGCAGGAAGTTCGCGGGTTGCGCGAAGAAGCGCAGAGGGAAGCCGCAGCCGAAGCAGAGCGCATTCGTGCGCTCGCAAAATCCGATGCCGAAAAGATTAGCCTGGCCGCAAAGGCCGAAATCGAAGCTGCGGAACGTGCCGCCCGCATTGAGCTGAAAGCGCTGGCAGCAAAACTGGCCGTCGATCGCGCTGAATCGCTGCTCGCAAAACAATTGAACCCGCAGACACAGCATGCCCTCATCGCCGGCTTCGTCAAAGCGCTGCAAGGGAGCCCCAATTGAAATCGGCGAGCCTCCAATACGCCAATGCGCTTGCGGACATCGCACTCACGCAGGGAGCCGCCGCTCCGGTGGTTGAGCAATTGGGTGACTTCACCACCGCTTACATCGACTCATCGGAGTTGCGCAATTTTCTCGAGAGCCCGGCAGTAACCAAGGAAGAAAAGCGCGGTGTTGCCGACAAAATCTCCGCGCGCCTGGGTGCCAGTAAAATCTTGCGCAATTTTTTGTTCGTCATCATTGATCACCAACGCATGCACCAGCTTCCCGAAATTCTTGAAACTTTTCAGAACGTTTTGCGCGAACGCCAGGGAATTGCCGAAGCGGGAATTTTTTCCGCCGTTGCCTTGAACGACACGGAGAAAACAGAAATGAAGCAGACGCTTGAACGCGTCACCGGCAAAAAAATCGAGGCAAAGTTTTCGCTCGATCCGAATTTGCTGGGCGGCGCCCTCGTCCGCGTCGGCGACACGATTTACGACGGGTCGCTCCGCAACCGGTTGAACGGTTTGCGCGAGCGCCTCCTGGCCGAGTAGAGGTAGCTCGGTAGACGTAGGCGAATGGTTGTAGAAATCCAGGCCGCCTTTCAGGCGGCTGCAGTCCACGCTTTAGCGGAGAGTTGGAGCAGGAATGGCGAATATCAAGGCAGACGAAATCAGCAAGATTCTGCGCGAGCAGATCGAAAATTATGAGCAGACCGTTGCGGTAGAAGAAGTCGGCTCGGTCATCAGCGTCGGCGACGGCATTGCGCGCGTTTACGGCCTCGAAAAGGTGATGTCCGGCGAGATGATCGCATTTCCGCACAACGTTTTCGGCATCGCGCTCAACCTTCAAGAAGACGAAGTCGGAGCCGTGCTGCTCGGCGAATACAACGCCATTAAAGAGGGCGACACCGTCAAGCGCACGAACACGATTATGTCCGTGCCTGTTGGCGAAGCGCTCATCGGCCGCGTCATGAATCCTCTTGGCGAGCCGATTGACGACAAGGGTCCCATCGCCTCATCGCAACGTAATCCGCTCGAACGAATCGCTCCTGGCGTGCTCGATCGCCAGCCGGTGCGCGAACCTCTTCAGACCGGCATTAAAGCTATCGACGCGATGATTCCCATCGGCCGCGGCCAGCGCGAACTCATCATCGGCGACCGCCAGACCGGAAAAACCGCCGTCATTCTCGACACCATCATCAACCAGAAGGGCCAGGGGATGATTTGCATTTACTGCGCGATCGGGCAAAAGCGCTCGACCATCGCGCAGGTCGTTAAGGTTCTCACCGATGCCGGAGCGATGGATTACACCATCGTCGTCGCCTCTTCCGCTGCGGAGCCCGCTTCGCTTCAGTACATCGCGCCGTACGCTGCGTGCGCGATGGGCGAATATTTCCGTGACAATAAGAAGCACGCT
>QHYO01000587.1 GCA_003224135.1 Acidobacteriota bacterium
TTCCACCTTGTGCCCTAAAAACAGCAGCATCCAGCCCGCGACAAATAACGAGCCGCCCCAGATCCACTTCATGAAGAGGAGCACAACGATCCCCGCAAAAATCAGCGGAATCCCTATCCCGTGCAGAACTTTGTTCCATCCGGAAGAGTGTTCGTGATCGTACTGCGCCATGTAGTGCGCCAGACCGGGCATAGCGCACCTCCTTGCGACGGGAAACTCACTGCAGAATTGTGACTCTATAACGAAAAAACTAAAATGGCCAGACTGGCCTAGGAGTACTGCCGAAGCGGCCTAGTACGTGCCGGTGACGCAGGCTTCTTATCCGGGCATCTCGCGAGGTGAACTTTGCCTGCTCCTTTGCTTCTTACCGGCGCGATTCACCAGTGCCAGAAAAACTCGAGCCAAATGACGACAGCTACTACGCACGAGGTGAACGCAGCGTGGATTCCCCAACCGAGCCAGAAGAGTTTCTTGAATCGCTCCAGGGAAACAAGTGCCAGCACCAGCACTGGCAGTTCGCACGCAAGTACGAAGAGGTACTGGCGACGATTCGCCTCGAGAGTGGCCAGCCCCTCGCGGGCGTCCGTATGCACCAGACCGGCGGCTGCCAAGACAAGTAGGACGCTGGCTCCGCCAGCAAGGGCCATCCCGCTGGCCTGTCCGTATCGGCGAAGCAGCGCCGCTACAATGCCCAACACAACGCCAAGAACGAAAACAAACGCCATGAATCATCGAGACTACTCCATAGCGTAATCGCCCGCTATGAAAAGCTTCCGCCAGTGTCGCGAACCAGTGGCTCGGACCGCAGCGCGTCGTTCAATGATTTCCGCGTGCGCACTGTCGGCAGGGATGCGAAAAAAGCCAGCGGAAGTACTCCCGGTAGATTGAGGTGCTCTTGATCGAGAGGTTTAATGGGATTTATCGCGCCGCGAGCTGTCCCGTTTCGCGCACCAGGTCGGCGGCGTCGAATCGGTTCGATGCTGCAACTTGTTGCATCACGCGCCGGATGTGATTCTTTACAGTAAACTGAGACAAGTTAAGACGCACGGCAATTTCTTTGTTCGTCAGACCTTCGTCCACAAGCGTAAGGAGTTGAAGTTGCCGGCGGGTCAGGGGTTTCTTAATACGCTGCGTGTCTGGCTCGCCTGCACACGTGCCGCCACGCTTGCTAACGTGCTTAATCAGAATCATGCATAGATTCGGAGGGCAGGTAGCTTCGCCGCGACCGGCGGCATGAATTGCAGCCACGATTTCAGCAGATGAGGCGTCCTTAAGCAGATAACCGCAAATTCCCCGGTGCGCCGCTCTTAGGAAAAGATCCGGGTCCTCATTCATCCCAAAAAGAATCACTTTAATTTCTGGACGCTGCTCGAGGAGGATGCTCGGAAAGCCCGCCCAGGTCAAATCATCAAAGCTGTCCGTTAATATAACTTCACAACTTGAATTAACAAGTTCGTCTTTTGCCGAGGCGAAGCTTTGGCTAACCCCAACCACGTTTATGTCGTAACGTCTCTTAATAAGCTTAGCAAGAGTGTCGCGAAGTAGCCGGTTCTCGGCTAGAAGATAAATATCAATGACTGGGGACAGCCTACTGACCACATTGCTCGCTGATTTCTTCAGGTCATCTCTCCTTGCAGGAACAACCCTGCGACCAGAATTCCTGAGCGTCAGCTAACCGACTGTATGGATACTCCGTCGAAATACTCCTTGTGTCAAGTGCCTTGCAAGTTTAAAGGTCGAATGTCAAACAGAGTAAAAACATTCCAATCTTTGTGCATGGCAGTGTCGGAGCGAATGGGAGCACTACAGCAGGTCTAGTCCGCTTTGGTACCCATGGACTACTGTGGGTCTGGGCTTAATGACTCCCCGAAATCAACTCCCAGAGTAGTGCGCGAATGATACGTCTTTGGTCCTAGCGATTTCCGACGTCCGCAAAGATACTGCATTACCGAATGTGTGGGGGATCTTGATGACCAAGACATTCCGCATCCTAATGGCTAACCAGCCGAAATTGATGAGAGAGCTGCTTGTCGAAATGCTCGAGGAAGAATCTTGGATCGAAATTGTTGGAGAAGTACCGCACGAATCGGAGATTCGAGAACTTGTCCAGAAAACTGCGCCCGACCTGCTGGTGGTTACTGCCGACAAGCCGGGCAGGCGACCGGCCATTTGCGATTCACTGCTGAGGGAATTCCCGGCACTGCGCATTATCGCGGTCGCACCGCATGAAAATTACACCGTTTGTTACTGGGCGTCATTGGATATTCATGCCGATGACGTGGAATCGTCTGAACACGGATTTCTTGGCGCGGTGAAAAACGCGGCACAAATCGCCAGTAGCGGGAGCAAGGTCAACTGAGGGGGGATGCGAAGACAAGCCATTGACGGAAGGGGATGGCACGGAAGGGCAGATTCGAGTGCTAGTGGCGAAATCGTCCGAGATCATAAGCGATACGGCGTCTGCATCCGAAGGCAAGCATCATCGAGGTGGCGGCAAATACGAGTCCTAGCATGTCATACGAGGGAAACAACGCGTACAAGGGAAGTGTCATGAGAACTCTTTTTCGCCGCACGGTGTGTAACAGATCTGGGGGCGGCCGTGTTTGCGCCGGCGCAAGAACAACGGCCGAAACCGCAAAGAACGAGCGCTCCGCCGGACGTGCCTGTGGGGTCCCAGCAATTAACATCGGATTTGACGAGAGACAATCTCGATCGCGTTGCCGCCTCGCCAGCCCAGTTGAAGGCAGTTCTTGTGCGAGACACTGGACTGCTGGTGGAACTGAAACGCTGGATGGCAAAGGAAGCAAGCAATAACGGTCAAGTCATCGCGGATGAGGATTTGACGGATGCAGCCGTCTACGAACGCCTGACGAATGATATGAAGTTTCGCTCAATAGCCACGCGGCTCGTGCAGAAGTATGGCTATTTGCGACCCAGCATAAATCCTGAGTCCGATATGGCGAAGGAGCAGGACCTGGTACTGAAAGAACGTGCCAAGAGGATGGTGCAGATAGAGGCGCAGGAGGATCAGGCCGCTTTGCAGCTTCAAACGACAGGGCAGCGCAGCCAAGG
>QHYO01000591.1 GCA_003224135.1 Acidobacteriota bacterium
TCGCACAAACCGCAAATCCCGGATCTGATTTCGCCGCCAGCGGCCCGCATTGCGACTTCTCCGGATTTCATTTCACTTCACGCTCTCACCGCCGCTTCCGCTCCCGTTCTCACCGGCGACATCTTCGACCAACAAGAAGTCCTCGTTGCTCCGGTTCTCGGTGGAGAGGGGAATCACACTCGACCCACGCTAAAAATTCAGGACGGCTGCAACAACCGCTGCGCCTTCTGCGTCATCCCGTTCGTTCGCGGAAAGAGCCGTAGCCTCTCTCCGGAAACTGTCATCGACGAAGTCCGCCGCCTCTCGGAATCCGGCTACAAAGAAATCGTTCTCAGTGGCATCAATCTCGGCGCATGGGGACGAGATCTTTCTCCACGCCGCGATTTTCTCGATCTGCTGCGCCAAATTCTTGACGAAACTCCCGTCGAACGCCTCCGTCTCAGCTCCATCGAGCCCCTCGACGTCACCCGCGATCTCGTCGCGCTCTTTGCGTCCACCGACCGGCTCGCCGAACACTTCCACATGCCTCTTCAGTCCGGCTCCGACCACATTCTCGCCGCCATGCATCGCTGGTATCGTTCCGAACATTACGCGCGGCGCATCGAATTCATTCGCGAGCAACTTCCTCACGCCGCCATCGGCGCTGACATCATCGCCGGATTCCCGGGCGAAACCGAAGACGATCACGCCGCCACAATGCATTTCATCGAGTCGCGCTCGTTCACTTACCTTCACGTGTTTTCCTACTCGGTGCGCCCCGGCACGCGCGCAGCCGCTCTCCCAAATCACGTTTCGCCTGCCACCATGCAACGGCGAGCCCGCGAATTGCGCGCCCTCAGCGAAGCGAAGTCCGCCGTCTTCCATCGTGCGCAGTCCGGACGCAGGCTTTCGCTGCTCACGCTGCGTCACTCCCATTCCACCGAATCTGTCGAATGGACCCCCACCCTATCTTCCAACTTTCTGAAGCTCCGCCTGGCCGGCTCCTGGCCTCCCAATCAATTTGTGAACGCCATATGCTGCCCGGAGTCCACAGAAATTACTCTGCCGGAGTCCCAGCCCTCCGAGCCCCTGCTCCTATGAGCGCACAAGGCACAAAGGCATGAACATTCTCGGCATTGCCACTCCCGGTCGAGACGCAGCCGTCGCGCTCTTCGACAATCACTCCATCGTCGCTGCTATCGAAGAAGAAAAGCTGAGCCGCGCAAACGACCAGCACGCGCTTCCGCAACTCGCGCTTGCGCGCGTACTCGCCTCCGCCGGGATGCAACTGGCGGACGTCGATGCTATCGCTCTCGCTGCCTTCGGCAATGGCTCAAAACAAAATCGCCGCAAGAATTCTGCGAACGAATCGACACTCGCGCATCTTCGCCAGCTTCTCGCCGGACGCCGCTTCGCGCTTTTCGATCATCATCTTTGCCACGCGGCCAGCGCCTTCTACACTTCCGATTTTTCGCGCTCGCTCGTCCTTACTCTCGATTTTGGCTCCCATGGCGCCGCTGGAAAGGTCTCTCTCGGTGAAGACGATTCGATCAAGTCGCTCCACGCGATTCCTTTTCCCAGTTCCGTTGGTTGGTTTTACTCCCGCGTCACTGAACTGGTCGGCCTTCGTCCTCAACATGACGAACACAAACTGCAATGGCTTAGCAAAGACGGCCAGCCAGAGTTCCGCGACGCGCTCAGAAAACTTTTCACGTGGAGCGCAAAGGGTCTGCCCGTCCTCGATCGCAAGTATTTCTCGCCCGGCCCGGACGACACCGGCATTTTTTCGCCGCGCCTGTACCGCGAACTCGGCTTGTCGCGCGGAACCCCACCAACGGAACGCTCGGCTCGCGCCGCGCTTGCTCGCAGTGCACAGGACGTTCTCGAAGAATTGGTCCTGCGGTTGGCCGAACATTTTCGTGAGTCCACTCGCGCCGATTCGCTTTGTCTCGCTGGCGGCGTCTTCCAAAACGTTTTGCTCGTTCGCGCGCTCGAACAACGCAGCAGTTTTCGCAATGTCTATGTCCAGCCCATTGCGGGGAATGCAGGTACCTCGCTCGGCGCAGCGTTTCTTGCACGCAAGAAAACCACTGGCCGCTCAGGGCGCGCTCCTCTGGACTCGCTAGCGCTCGGTCCAGAACCAACGTCTCAGGAAATCAAATCCGTCCTCGACAACTGCAAAATCGTCTACAAATACCTGAACGGCGAAGACCAGCTTCTCGAAGAGACTTCGCGGCAGCTCGACCGCGGGAAAATCGTTGCCTGGTGCCAGGGACGTACCGAATTCGGCCACCGCGCTCTCGGTAATCGCAGCCTGCTCGCGTCACCCTTCAACGAGTACGTGCTCGACAACGTCAATCAATTCATCAAGCATCGCGAGGAGTTTCATCCCTTCGCGCTTTCCGTTCCCGCTGAACGGGCCCACGAATTTTTCGATTGTGGCCCCAATTGCCGGTTTATGGCCTCATTGGGCAATTTGAAAAATCCCATCGCGGGTCTCGAACGCTTCACCTTTAATGGCTCGGCTGTCCGTGTCCACACTGTCGAAAAACAATCCAATCCGCTTTTCTGGAAGCTGCTTCACAAATTTGGCGAATCCACCCCTGCCCCAATTCTCGTCAACACCAGCTTCAACCTTTTCGGAGAACCTCTCGTCACCGACCCCCGTTCCGCCGTCCGCAGCTTCTACTGCGCCGGCGTAGACGCCCTCGCGGTCGGCCCGTTCCTGGTAGTGAAGTAGAAACGCAGAGATCTGTGGGGTGTGCTCTTGCCTTTGTAGCGGCTTGGAGCCCGGCTTCGGTTTCGTTTGACGATAAGCGAGATAAATAGGAATCGCAAAAACAATTGCCACAGCGCGAAGCGGAGAGGCATACAAGCAACGAGTTCTTATCTCCTCGTTTTGCATCGAATGGACAGTCTCTAGATTTCCCTGAGTTGGTTCCTTCGTGGCGACAAGAACTTTTTATCCTTCAAAAATCACCTGTGCCATCGCCTGCTTCGACGTGTGCGTAATGCTGATCGCGATATTCTTCACACCCAACCGGTCCGCAATCTTGCGCGCTTCGCCCTTTAACTCGAGCATCGGCCGGCTCCCTTGCCGCCGCAAAATCTCGATGTCCACCCAACGCACGCCGCGGCTCCAGCCCGTCCCCAGCGCCTTCATGGCGGCTTCTTTCACCGCAAACCGCCCGGCGTACCTCTCATACTTATCCCTGAACTGCTCGCAGTACGCGCGTTCCCTCTCGGTAAAAATTCGCTTCAAAAATCGTTCGCCCTGGCGCTCAATCGCGCCTTTCACCCGCTCCACTTCTTCCACATCAATTCCCATTCCAATGATCATGCGGTTCCAGTCACGACCGGTCGCTCCAAATGTCAGGTCGAGATTTCCGATTATACTGAGAGCATGCCGACCGCCGTCAAAACTTCTCGTGCCAGACGCCTCCCTGGCAAGACAGTTCCCCGTTCTCTAAAACGTCCCAAAGTTTCATCACCGTGGTCGCTGCGCTCCGTCGGTGGCATGCAAATCCTCGAACTCGTACCGTTCAAGAAACTTCCGTGGCTTGTCCATGGTTTCAGCACACGCGCGGGCGGCTCGAGCATTCTCGATTCCGGCGAGCGCGTTCTCAATCTCGGCTTCACGGATTGGGATGCGCGCGAGAAGGTCCTCAAGAATCGCCAGTCTTTTCAGTCAGCACTGGGCGCGAGACCTTCCACCCTTATTCCGCTGAAACAGATTCACTCAGCGGTAGCGCGATTTTTCGCTGCGCCTCCCGCCGTGTCGTCCAAAGGCCTGCCTGCCGAGACAGCCGGGCCTGCACAAGTAGGTGACGCATCCTTCACCAACGCACGCGGTTTATTGCTCGGCGTGCAAACCGCAGACTGCGTTCCGATTCTGCTCGTCGATCCAAAAAAACGAGCCGTCGCTGCCATCCATGCCGGCTGGCGCGGAACCCTCGCTCGCATCGCCCTAAAAACCGTCGGCCACATGCGCATGCGCTTCGGCTCAAATCCTGCCGACATTCTCGCGGCTCTCGGTCCTGCGATCGGCGGGTGCTGCTACGAAGTCGGCACCGAGCTCGTCACGAAATTCACTTCGCAATTTGCGGACGCCGAGGAATATTTTGACGAACTCCGCACCGGCGAAGAACCCAATCCCCTGCAGTGGCTCAACATGATGCCACCGGGTCATCAGCCGGCGTCCAAAAATGTTCGCCTCGACCTTCGCAAAGCCAACCGTGCGCAACTTCTCGCCGCCGGCCTCGGCGACACAAATATTTTCGCGAGCGACCTCTGCACCGCCTGCCACACCGGCCTGCTCTTCAGCTATCGCAAAGAAGCCCACTCCTCCGGCCGCCTCCTCTCCGCCATAGGACTCCGACCTTAAAAGAACCGGCACACGATGCGCCAGGCTCTGACGCGCGCGGTTTACAATTTGTTTACGAGAACAAATCCATTTGGACATAAACTAGCCCGATGACCCATCACCTTGCGCAGATCAACATCGGCCGCCTGATTGCCCCCGTTGACGATCCAAAAATTGCCGAGTTTGTGGCCCAGCTCGATCCTGTAAACGCCCTGGCGGACACCGCCCCAGGTTTTGTCTGGCGGTTGCAATCCTCGTCAGGAAACGCCACGGATATCGTCTACAACGACGATCCATTCGTGATCGTGAACATGTCCGTCTGGCAATCCGTCGAGGCGCTTCGCGATTTTGTTTACAAGTCGAATCACCTGGATGTGCTTCGTGACCGGGCCAATTGGTTTGAGAAAATGGAGAAGCCGCATTACTGCCTGTGGTGGATTCCAAGCACACACATTCCAACCGTTGCCGAGGGCCGCGAGCGGCTGGAGCATTATCAACAATACGGAGCAACGCCGTTTTCGTTCTGGTTTTCGAAGCTTTATCCGGCGGAAGAAAAGGCCCTGGCAAATTCCTAACTGATGACAGACAGCGGACTGCTGGTGGTTTCCATCAACGATAGTTGGCCACAGGCCGCCATCACATCACGCCCGCGCGAATACCGCGTGAATGCGGGAATGCCTTTCTCCAACAAAATTTTGTGGAACCGTTCGATGCTTTCTTCGCTTGGCTCTTTGTAGGGAAGGGAACCGGGATTCCACGGAATCAGATTCACTTTCACTCGGCCCAAATCGACCATCAATCGTGCCACACGACGGGCATCTTCGGCCGTGTCGTTCACGCCGCCCAGCAACACATACTCAAACGTGACGTACTCGCGCGAACTCCGCGGAAAATTCTTGCACGCGTTAAGCAGCTTGCCCAGCGGATATTTCTTGTTGATCGGCATCAGCACATCGCGTTGCTCATCGTTTGATGCATTCAGCGAAATCGCCAGCTTGGGCCGCACGGTTTCCTTCGCCAGGCGCTCGATTCCGGGCACAATCCCGCTCGTCGAAAGCGTCACATGCTTTGGAGCCAGCCCGATTCCCGCTTGATCCAGAAGAATTCTCATCGCCGCCATCACGTTTTCATAGTTCAGGAGCGGCTCGCCTTGTCCCATCAAAACCACGTTGGTCTGTGGCGTCAAAGTCTCCTTGTGTTCCTCCAGAGGCAACAGCACCTGCGCCAGAATTTCTCCCGGCGTTAAGTTCCGAATCAGGCCAAGTTGCGCGGTCATGCAGAATTGGCAATCCACCGCACAGCCAGCCTGCGTCGAAATACAAATCGTTTGCCGCGCCTCGCTCGGCATGAACACCGCTTCGACCGAAGCAGCTTTTTTTGTTTTTCGCTTCTCTTCGCCTTCTGTGTTCTGAGCCGTGAACTCTTGGCTTTCCCCGAGCCCCAGCAAATACCGCACCGAGCCGTCCGTGGACAAATACCTCTGCCGCACCGTGGGCAATGTCACGGTCGTTTCTTTCGCCAACTTTTCCCGGAACGCCACCGGCAAATTCGTCACGAGAGCCAAATCAAAAATCCGCTCGGCGTACAGCGCGCGATAGAGTTGGTCCCCGCGGTATCGAGGCTCGCCCCTTTCCGCGCACAGCGCCCGCAACTCTTCCCGTGATCTTCCCAACAGTTCCATACCTTGGTCTCTGGCCCCGCCGTTCTCATTATCTCACTTGTTGGCCTTCGCTTCGCTCGGCGTCATCTGCTTCCTCTCCTCCTTTTCCTCCTTTCTCGCGCTATACTTTCTTTTTGGGAGGCATCTCATGTCCGAACAAGTCGCCGTCGAACAGTTCGCCATCTCTGACTGGGTCAAAAACCTCGCCGCCATCCGGGAACACGATTTCACGCTCGAAAATGTTCAGGACTACATCGTCCACCATGCCATCCGTCCGGAATCACTCGGGGAATATCTTTTCTTCTCGAAGGGCAGCTATACGCGCAATCTCATCTTCAAGAACGAGGTCTTCGAGTGTATGGCCATTTGCTGGGAAGTCGGCCAATTCAGCCGCATTCACAACCATCGCGACCAGAACTGTTGGATGTACACGCCGATCGGCCGTTTGAAAGTGCAGAATTTCCGCGTCGACAATCGCGACACGTCCCACAGCACCTGTCATCTCACTCCCACCGAAGTCTACGAGATGGACGCCGCTCACCCTGCCTACGTCAACCCACTCGAACCTGTGCACCAGGTGCTCAATCTTCCCGAATTCAACCAGCGGGCAGTCAGCATCCACGTCTATTCGAAGCCGTTCGACATGTGCGAAGTGTATTACCGGGACAAAGGCACCTACGCCGACGTGCCGCTCCACTACACCAGCGAATACGGCCGGCTCCACCCCGACGAAAAACTTCTCTAGCTTAAAAAAATCGGCGGCCACTGCGCAGCTTTCGCGCTTGCATGCCCGCCGAGTCGACCCCCGCTAAACCGACGTTGTAGCGCCGCCATTATGGGCGGCTATCGATTGTCCTACCTTAGGCCGCCCGCAACCAAGAGCGTTTCTCCCGTCATGTACTTAGAATCCGACGACGCCAGGTACACCGCCGTCGGAGAAATATCGTCCGTCTGTCCGATTCGTCCGAGGGGGGCTTGTGTCTCGACCCACTTCCGGAAATCGCTGTCGCTGATTCCCGCACCGCGCACGCCTTCGGTCTCAATCATTCCAGGATTAATGCTGTTCACGCGGATCTTGCGCGGTCCTAGCTCCTTTGCCAGCACTCCCGTGATTGCGTCCAATGCTCCCTTGCTCGCCGTGTACACCGCCGTGGTCGCAGGCGTGATCCGGCTCACTCCGGAGCCAATGTTGATGATGCTTCCGCCTTCGGGGCCAAAGAGCTTCACCGCTTCTTTCGCGGCCAGCAATACGCCCAGCACATTCAAGTTGAAGTGCTTGTGAAAGTGCTCTTCGGTAATCGCCTCAAGCGGCGCGAACTCGTAAATGCCCGCGTTGTTCACCAAAATATCCAGGCGCCCAAACGCCTTCTTTGTTTCGGCAAAGAGTCGCGTGACATCCGCCGGCTTCGCCAAATCGGCTTGCACGGCAACCGCCTTGCCGCCTTTGCCGGCAATCTCCGCGACTACCCGGTCCGCACCCTCTTTGCTCGACGCATAGTTCACCACGACCGCTGCGCCCTCGGCTGCCAGTGCCTTGGCAATTCCTGCGCCGATGCCCTTGGAGGCGCCAGTCACCACCGCTACTTGATTTGCTAACTTGCCCATGTGTATCTCCGTTTCTGCTCTTAAGACGTTTCTATATTTAGACAACCGTCTAAATGACAGATGCCTAATCTCGTAAAAAAGGTATCAGCAACTACAAACCGTTGAGTACAGAAATAGTTACAAGCAGCCTCCGCTAGGCGGCAAACGAAAAGGTTCCCTTCGTCAGAAAACTTCTCGAGCGGTTTAGAGTGAAGCGACGATCCCGCTCACGGCAGGACCGCTCCCCGTTGCGAGAGCAGCTCCGCCGCGCGGTCTGCCGGAACCCGGTACTCCTCGGCCGACGATCTTTTCAGAGGTGTGCCTTCAAACTTCTGGTACGAGTATGACGGGCTGCCGGCCGCGGAGCTGACCAAGACGAATTCCACCGATTTCACCGTGGCCGGAATCTTTGCGCCAAACCAGCGACTGTCCTCCTGCTGCGTCCAGGTCACGAGAGAGAGCGCCGAGCCGTTGGGATATTTGTGGTCCGGGTTTGTCCTGGCGTATTGGCTGGCAACGTCGTTGCCGTAGAGCGTAGACATTGTCGAATCATTCCTGCTTGCGCTCGACGTGATCACGCTCCACGCGAGCGGATTCGCGGGCAGGTCGCCCATGAGTGATGCGGTCTGATTTAACGATGCGAACACCTTTGGTTTCTCGCCTCCGCAGCCAAAAAGCGCGAACACAATTCCGAATACAAAGCCATTCAGAAATATGTTCGCCATCTGTAGTCTCACTGTTGGCCTCCAATGGGTGCGGTAAACACATAGTCGGTTTTGCTTAACGCGATGTGACAGCCGACGCATTCCCCAGTGAACGTGGCATCCTTCCCATATGGCTTCAAGTCAGCCCCGCGCCACCTCGCGAATCCCCAACCCAGCGTATCCGCGTATTTTTTATTGTCGCGCATCATGAATTCCACCTGGAAGAACGCTCCGGTGCGAATGGCGCCTGTGCCATCCAATTGTTGAAGCCACGCAACCTTGGCAAACGCTGTGCCGTCGGGCCACGGATTGATCTGGTTGTGGGCGATGGCGTTAACGGCGATATCGTTGCCGAGAATGACTCTCATAGTGTGATTGTCATCTCGTTCCGTACTGCTGATCGCTCTCCAGTTTTTGTAATCCGGCAAAAATCCGATTCCATTTGGGGCTGGCGAGACCTCCTTCGCAAGGCTTGGCGAATGGACCCACTTTTCGTACTCAGCATCGGCGGAGCCGATCTCTTCCGCGGTAACCACTCTGTTCGACACCGCTGAATTCAGATAATTCTTCAGGACGGTTAACTGTTGTGGCGTAATCTCAGATTCCGGATGCAGCCGTTCGTAGGCCGGCAGTGGCATGGCGCCTAATTCAATCTGACTGATCGACTCAAACAGAACTCCCTGCTGCTGTGCGAGCGGCAAGCTGCCGATTTCCGAAAAATTCAGGTGCTTTCTTCCTTCTTTGACGTGATTGGACACGATCCAATAGGCGGGCGCAGGCTTGTCGAACCAGGATAACCGCGTTTCATTCGAGTGGCAGTTGTAGCAAGACGTTTTCAGAATCTGTTTTACGTCGGGCGGAACCTGCAGTTCCGCCGTCACCGGTTTATTCGGCAGGGCCGGCCGAATGAATTGAATGCCCAAAAATCCCAGAGCCAGGATCAGCGCGACCCACTTCCATCGCCCAGGGCCGAAACCGTTCATTGTAATCCTCTACTCGTCACCCTAACGCTCGATCCACCATCGCAAGCGGCAAACCAAGGGCCGCTCCGGGTATCTCAAGAAAGCATCCATACCTTTGATGAGAGTCAGGCAATTTTAGCAACGAAGATTTTTTCAAATGACGGTCCGTCGAGAGGTTGGGGAGAAAAGTTTAGAGGTTGCGCTCTGTAGCGCTATCAAGCTCCGCCTGCATTCGATCCGCTCCGGCAACTCATGCCCGAGCGCATTCACCGGGCCTCTGTAAACTATTAATTTGTCACGGTTTGGCGTTATTTCTGCTTCTTTTCACTCACTGCTCGCCACTCCGCATCGGGTGTGTCACAATCTCTCTATGGTTGCCGAACAGCGCGATATTCAGCGGCACGCACTACCCAACGGTCTGGTTGTCGTGACCGAGACCATGCGGCATGTCCGCTCGGTTTCCGTCGGGGTTTGGATCCGTAACGGCTCCCGACGCGAAGCCACGGAGCAGAATGGCCTTGCTCATTTTATGGAGCACATGGTTTTCAAAGGCACCGAGCGCCGCTCCGCTGAAGCCATCGCTCGTGAAATGGATTCCGTCGGCGGCATGCTCGACGCTTTCACCTCCAAGGAACAGATTTGCTTCAACGCCAAAGTTCTCGACGATCATCTTCCAATTGCTTTTGACATCATTGCCGATCTCGTTCTCCGGCCACGTTTCGATTCCGATGATGTCGCCAAAGAACGTCAGGTGGTGCTTGAAGAGATCAAGATGGATCTCGACAATCCCGAATCTCTCTTGCACGAAATTTTCACGCGGGGCTTTTGGCCCGAACATCCTCTGGGCCGTCCAATTCTCGGTACTCCCGACACCGTTCGGCAGTTTTCGCGTGAAGCGCTGCAGACCCGCTTCCGCGAATGGTTCGCTCCCAATCATTTGCTGGTTACCGCCGCTGGCAATGTTCCGCACGAAAAGGTGCTTGAACTTGTGCAGCGCGAATTCGGACACCTTGCTCCTACGGATGGTTTGGAACACCACGATCCGCCGAAGACTGGCGCTCCCATCCATGTCGAGCGCAAAAAAGATCTTGAGCAGGTTCACCTTTGCATCGGCGTGCCTTCACTTCCCATCGCTCATGAACGCCGCTTCGGCATTGCCGTTCTCAATAATCTCCTCGGCGGCGGAATGTCCTCGCGCCTTTTCCAGAACATCCGCGAAAAGCGCGGTCTGGCTTATGCCGTCTTCAGCGAAATCACGCCGTATTCCGACGCGGGAATGTTCACTGTATACGCAGGCACCGCAAAGGAAACCGTCGACGAAGTTCTCGATCTCACCATCGCCGAATTTCGCTCCATGAAAGAATCGCCGGTCACTGAAGAGGAACTTCTTCGCGCGAAAAACCACCTCAAGGGCTCGCTGATGCTTTCACTCGAGTCCACCAGCTCCCGCATGTCCAATCTCGCGCGCCAGGAACTCTACTTCGGCCGCTTTTATTCGCTCGACGAAATTCTCGCGTCCATCGATGCCGTAACGCGCGAGGATGTCCAAACTCTGGCCCGGGAATTTTTCCGCCCGGAGCAGATCTCCGCCACCGTCCTCGGTCCAGTCAACGGCTTCTCTCTGGACCGCGCACGCTTGGCTTGTTAAGCGCAAGCCGCTGTTCTTCATTGACGCTTCTGCCGCGCTCTGCCATCATCCTAAAAATTTGTTTTGTGGCTGAGTGAACCAACTGATGCCCGGCAAATTTTGGAGAAACTTCGATAGGCTTGCGCGTTTCCATTCTGGCGTCCGGCAGTTCGGGCAACATCACGCTGCTCGAAACGGCGCGTACCCGCCTCCTCGTGGACTGCGGCCTTGGCAAACGCGAGACACTCGCCCGTCTTGCTGCCGCCGAAATCACCCTCGATCAGCTGGACGGAATTCTCGTCACTCACGAGCACACGGATCACTGCAACGGGCTTCCGCAGATGCTTGGTCTCTGGAAAGCACCGCTCTATGTCACCGAGCCCACATTTGACGCGCTGAAGCGCGTTCTTCCGGACCGGCTTGAAAAACGGCTGCGCGGCGTGGAAACGGTTCACGCCGGCCAGCACTTCACGATTGGCGATATTGACGTCCACGCGTTCGCGATTCCGCACGACGCCGCCGATCCCGTGGGCTTCACCTTTCGCGCCGATGGCGTGAAGATGGCCATCGTCACTGACCTCGGCTACATGCCCGAACTGGTCAAAGTGCATCTACGCGACGCTGATTGTCTTGTTCTGGAATCGAATCACGATCTGGAAATGCTCAAGGTTGGTCCTTACCCGTGGGTCGTCAAGCAACGCGTGCTCTCCCGCACCGGACATCTTTCGAATCACGCAGTCAGCGAATATCTGGCCGACCCCGAGGGTTTCGATGGGCGTGCACGCTACCTCGTGCTTGCTCATATTTCACAGGAAAACAATAATCCCGACGTCGTCCGCATTTGTGCCGAACAAGCCCTCGGCTGCCGCCCCGCCGAAGCCGCTTTCACCGGCGAACTCCTTCTTGCATCACAGCAAGTCCCGCTCAAACCGTTAGAGCTGTAGCGCTCATGGTGTTTTATTTCGTAAGCACTTTTTCAAAAAACTCCAGCGCCCGCGGATCATTCGATTGCCCGAGCCAGAACATCGCCTGTTTCCGTACTTCTGGATTTCGATTCTTTTCCGCCACCTGAATCAGTTTCGGCACACCGTCTTCTTTCGGCATCTGGCTCAACGCAAACACCGCCTTCTTTTTCACTTCCGTGTCAGGATCATTGTCAATCGCGCCGGTAATCCTGCTCGAAGCTTTCTTTCCCGCCTTTTGCGCCAGCCAGAAAAGCGCTTGCCCGCGCACGTGCCCGCTCGTATCCTCATGCGCCATGCGGATCATCTCATCGATCGCATTGCCGTCCGAACTGATCGACAGCGCGAAGGTTACATGCGCTCGTACGTCACTGCTGGGATCTTCTTTCGCCATGCGCTTTAGAAGTTGCACTCCGGTGGCACCGCGCGCCTCGCCTGCCCAGAACGCTGCTTCCTTCCGCAAGCCCTCCGGTTTGTCCGCCGCCGTAAAAACAGCAAGCGCTTCGTCTGCCGACGAATCGCCGTGCATTGCAATGGCTGCCAGCGCGCCGCGGCTCAGCCGCTCTCCTCCGCGCTCATCTAATTCCTTGCTGTCCACAAATCGTTCGAGGAGCTTGACGCTCTCGGCGGGCTTCGCTCCCGCTAGCCACGTGACTTGTAGTCCACCGGCGTCTAAGACGCACTCTTCAGAAACCGTGCGAATCTTTCCAATCCTGCGTCTACGTTGCCGCCTTGCAGGTTGTAGCTGTTTCCGCTTTTTATGCCTTCAAGCCGGCAGGGACCGCACGCGCGTCCGCCATTCCAGTCGCCGCCTGAGTCTCCGCAGCACATCCTGTGATCGCCATTCACGGCCGGTACGGAGTAACCAAGCCACTGCGCTTGTTGAGATGCCGCTGCCCGGGCGTCAACTTCCTGCGCAAGCCCCGCCTGTACCTGCCGCTGCTCCACTTTCCCATTCTCAATCTGCGGCATTCTGGCGGCTTTGGCGGTTTCGGTCTGCGGAGTTTGGGCGTTCGCTCCGCCCGCCGTCGCAAATCCCGCCGCCAGCAAAAACGACACTGCCCCGGCGACTCGCATGAAACTTCCAAAGCTTGTCCAGGCCTGCCTGATTCCCATTCCACACCCCCGGTGCTTAGCGTTCATAGCGAATTCCATTTCCCGCTTATTTATTCAGCAGCTCCATCAAATACTCATTTCCCTCTTTCGAGTTCATCAGCGAAAGTTTTTCGACCGCGCGCTTCTTTAGCTCAGCATCCTTCTCGCTCTTTGCAATCGCAACCAATGCCTTGCTGTTTCCGCTGATGAAATACGCGTTCAACACTTCGTCTTTCAAGCCATGATCTGTTTCTTTCGCGTAGATCGATTGCAGCGTGTCGCTTTTGCCCATCAGCCCAAGATTGCGTATGGCGGTGCGGCGCAGCTCCGGATCTTTGTCGGTTTCCGCGGCCTGCACCATCTTTGACGAGTCTCCCGCAAGGAAGAACCCTTGCAGAATCTCGCGCCGCACGTCCGTTGACGGCTCCGATTGATACAGCTGCTGCAGCTCGCTCAAGCCGCCGACCAGTCCAAGATTCCGGATCGCGTCGCGCTTCAGGCCTTCGTCTTTTTCGCCTTTCGCCAGCTTGAAGAGTTGTTCCCGGTTTCCCGAAATCATGTAGCTCTGGATGACCGCGCGCTTCACTCCTGCGTCCTGGCTGTTCATATAAATCGCCGTCAGTGTGTTGCCTGCGCGATTTCCTAAGAACATTCCCAGATACTCCACGGCCTTCCGCTGCAATTCTGGATTGCCCTTACCTTGCGCGATTTTTGCGAGCACGTCCTGCGCTTCCGGAGAACCGCTCTGTCCGAGCACAAACAACGCCTTTGATTTCACGTGTGGCGAGCCTGGCCCGTCCAGAAGTTTCTGGATAATTGGAATCGCTTTTGCAGGATCAGAGTTCATCAGACCGTGAAGCGCCAGCAGCTTCAGGTCGTCGTCGCTCTGGCCACCCGGATTCACTGGCTGTCCCGAACGATTTCGGACTTCAATCTCCAGAGCTTCCGCATCTTTCTTCCAACGGCTCTGGGGAAATCGCTTTTTCAAGTCTGCAATCGTCGCCAAGGCTGCGCTCCTCTTGCCCGACTGATTTTCCGCATATGCCTTCCAGTACATCCCGGCATCCGCCAGCGAACCGTTCATCCGCGCCAGTTCGGCGAATTTCTGTTCTGCCTGCTGGTACCTGCCGTCATCGAGCGACTCGCGACCGTCGTCGTAGAGTTCCTGCATCCGATCCAATTTTTCCTGCTCCTGATCCTTTTTTTCTTGCTCACGGTCTTTGCGCTCTTGCTCGCGATCTCTTTTTTCCTGTTCGCGATCGCGCGCTTCCTGTTCCCGGTCATCGCGGTCCTGTGCGCTCTCTTGCTCCGTGAAGCGGTCCGGCTCCTGCGCGCCTTCGACAACGGACACATCGGGCACCGGCTGCCCCGCGCGTGCCCATACCGGCGCGGCCAGCAGACCCGCGAGCAACGCGGTGACAATCGCCTTCCGGAATCCGCCCTCCCTACTCATGACCCCTTCGATGCTCATGCCTTGTTCCTCGCTTTCGCTGTCGAATCGTTTTGCGCCGGTTCACTCTTTCTTCCTTCTGATTCCGCGCGCAATTCCTGCCGGACCACCCGGACTTTCAACAAAATCCCCTGTGCCGCAATTCTTTTTTGGATCGATTCAAATTGCGCCGGCGTCACTTCCGCCGGACTGTTCGCAA
>QHYO01000084.1 GCA_003224135.1 Acidobacteriota bacterium
TGTCCGCGTTGTAAAGATTGGACCATTCCTGATTGCGGCCCTTCTTTCGCGATTCTGGCGGACTCGGCCCGGCAGGATCGCCGTCGAGCCAGGTGCGAATGTCGAAGTGATAAAACTGCTTCGACCACAGCAATCCGACAAATGCCTGGCGTTGAACACTGCGAGCGTCATCCGAAATATCTTTTGGAGCCCGTGACGCGTAGAACTCGTCGGCTTCTTTGCGCCGCGCGGCGAAGATGGACTCAAACGCTGGACCCAGAAGTTCCGCCTTCGGCGCTTCGGCCAGTACGAGTTTTGCTGCCGACATGCGAACAATTTTCGGTTCGCGATCCGTTAGCCGCAAACGCAGGGTGACGGACGCACCAGGCGCGATGCGCAACGCGTAAAGAGCAGATGCTTTGGTTCCGGAACCTTCTGGATTGACCGCCGCGCGATCGCCGTGAACGATGTAATTGTTAATGCCGTCTTTAACGTACGGCGTGCGATTCTCGCCGCCGAACAGCTTCTTGACGTTCGTTTCGTTCTCAGTGAAAAGAAGCTCCGGTTCGCCTTCGCAGAGTAGCCAACGCTTTCCATAGGCTTTGTGTTCGAGCTCGATGACCCTCGAACCCGCCGTTCCATGCTCATTTGTGAAGGCCAGCGTTTGGGACGCGCGCGCTTGAGGGCGATAGTCGTCGCGCCCCCACGACCAGGTATTGCGGAACCAGATTGTCGGAAGCAGGGTCAACTCCGCTTCTGCCGGTCCACGATTTGTTGCCGTAATTTTGATCAGAATATCTTCGACGCCGGCTTTGGCGTATTCGGTCACAACATCGAAATATCGGTTTTCGCCGAACGCGCCCGCGTCGAGCAGTTCGTACTCTTGGTCGTTCTTTCCCCGCCGGCGGTTTTCTTCCACCAACTTGCCGTAGGGGAATTCGCTTTGTGGATATTTGTACAGGCCCTTCATATACGAGTGAGTCGGCGTGGAATCGAGATAGAAGTAGTACTCCTTGACGTCTTCGCCGTGATTGCCTTCGTTGCCGGCGAGACCGAACAGCCGTTCCTTCAGAATTGGATCTTTGCCATTCCACATCGCCAACGCAAAGCAAACAAGCTGGCGGCGGTCGGAAATCCCCATGATTCCGTCTTCGCCCCAACGATAGGTTCGCGAACGCGCGTGGTCATGCGGAAAGAAATCCCAGGCTGTGCCGTGCTCGCTGTAATCTTCACGCACGGTGCCCCACTGGCGCTCGGAAAGATAGGGACCCCAACGCTTCCAGTGCGACTTTCGATCCCGCGATTCTTCCAGGCGTTTTTCTTCGGCGTTCATGGGTTGGTCTCGTTCAAAGCTTTCGGAAATTTTATTCGGCTGCGATTTCAATCGCGTGTCCGTCCGGATCTCGAATGACGAACACTTTTCGCAATCCGGATTCATGGATGGGATTCGCAACCACGCCGGAAGATACGAACTTTGTTTTTGCCGCGGTGAGTTTTTGTGCCGCAGCTCCTGCATCCTGCGCAATCAGAATGGTTTCCCGGTGTACTACGTCGTTCGCTCGTTCGTCGGCTGGAATAGGGCGTCCGTCGCGAGGAGTCAGATATTCCAGGAATTCGATTCCAATTGAGATGTTCCTGCTCGGTGCCGTAGTTTTCGCTTTCACCGGCGACTCGCAGGCCGAGCACATCGCGATAGAACTTGAGGCTCGATTCAGTGTCCGACACCGCGATTGCTGTGTGATCGATCCCGAGGAACAGGCGGCCGCTTGTCTTGTGCCACTTCGCGGCACCTTTGCCTTCAGGGAATTCAAGAATTTCGACCGGATGCTCGTCGGGGTCTTTGAAGTAGAACGCCTTGATACCGGCGGCATTCTTGTTCCAGTCGGGCAATCTTTGCGGCCCAGAGGAAGCGTGCTCGACGTGATTCTGGCGGAGCACCTGATACGCCTGGTCCATGTCGCTGACGATGATAGCAATGTGCTGAAACCAAAGATCGTTGCTGCGCGAATCGGCTGGAATAGCGCGGCCGCGTGGCGCAAGGAACTGAACGAGTTCGATCGACTCATCGCCGAGCTTCATCTTGACGATGCGAACGCGCGCTCCGAAAACTCCAAAGAGGCGCTCAACATCTTCTCCGGCCACTTCGCTGTCTGAAATCTTTTCAAATGTAAGAACACGCGAATAAAAATCGACTGACCGGTCCATATCGCCAACCGTTACTTGAATCGGCCCTACCGCGATGATTTGGGCAGTCGCTCTCGAAGTATCTTGCGGAGACGACTGTGCCTCCTTAGAACCAATCGAGCCAGCGATAAGAGCAGCTGTGAATACGAGGAAGGCAAAGTTCCTGAACCGCATCTCAAGCTCCCGCCAGAATCGCAGAGGTCAGGGTGTTGCTTGAACGGCCGGCAACGCCCAAGCGCTGTTTTAGGTGATCGCCAACCCGCAATGCGTTCGCCATGATCGTCAATGCGGGATTCACCGCGGCGCTCGACGGGAAGAAGCTCCCATCCACGACGTAGAGGTTGTCCACATCATGCGTCTTGCAGTGAATGTCCAACGCGGAAGTCTTGGGATCGGCACCAAAGCGAATGGTGCCATTCTGGTGAGCGACTCCTGCAAGTGGGATACGGTCTCCGAGGAACAGGTTTCGCGCAAACAATCCCTGGTGGCAATCATGTCCGTGAACGTCACACTTGGATTGCCGGCCCATCAGCTCTTTCAGCTTGGAGGTCAAACGCGCATGCGCCTCCTGGTTGTTGGGCGTGTACTGCAGGACGATCCGGCCATCGCGATCGAGAGTCACACGATTGTTGGGGTCGGGCAAATCTTCCGACGTCAGCCAGAAACTCAATGCATGTTTGGCCAGGAGGTCGAGAGTCCAGCCAGGCGCTACTGCTGGTGCGCCGGCTGACAGCGCGACTCCATCCAGCTTGGCTACGAACGAAAAATGTCCCATCGGGTGGTTCCACTCTTTGCTTCCGAGATAGAAGTCATTTACTGCGAGGGTCTTCTGATAAAGCGTCGGGTTAGGACATTTCGAAACGGCGAGCATTACGGAGTTGACGTGACCCATGTAGTGGCGGCCGACAATGTCAGAACTATTTGCCAAACCATTGGGGTGCTTGTCGTTCGCGGAGCGAAGCAGTAGCGCAGCGGAATTAATCGCGCCGCAAGAAACTACGACAACGTCGGCGGAGTAGTTTTCTGTGGCCCCGTTGCGCGTAACGACGACGCGCGA
>QHYO01000589.1 GCA_003224135.1 Acidobacteriota bacterium
AACAGTTTTCGCAGTTCTTCGCTCATTTTGTCGTTCGGCAGCAGGTCGCCTTCCTGCAGCGCGCGCAGAATTGCTTCGCGCAGTGCTTCCATCGAGCGGTCCGGGTCGAATTCGGAAATGCCGTAGTATTGCGATACGAACCCGCTTTGCAGAAAAAAATCGCCTAGTCGTTTGACGAGCTCTTCGAGATCGACGCTGTCAGCGGGCTCGCCAGTGTACTTCGTAAATTTGGTGAATTTCATCGTGTTTCGTCCTAATAGACCACGTCGTACTGCTGTTCGCGTTGAGAGCCTTCGCTTCGTCCGCTCCTTGCTTTGAGATCCCTCGTCGTGATGCTCCTCGGGACGACGAACCTTGTCGGGTCGTCAGTTGTAGCTGCGGCGCGGCGGACGATTCACGCCCTCGCGGAGATCAGGCTGTTTCGGCTTCTCTGCAAAAAAGCCGCGCTCCTCGCTGCGCCCGATACGCCGATGCGCCCAAAGTCCCTCAAGGATCATTTCCGCGGCAGCTGAGGCGTGCGCCTGATCCTTTTTGTCGGTGACGCCCAGCCGGCCTACATGATCGACAAGGTCTTTGATATTGGCCAGTTGCTTGTAGCGTTCAGACGTCGACGCTAGTTCGGCCAGTTTCAGTTCGCCGCCCAGTTCGAACCATTGGACCACGGACTGAAAATTTACGTCCGCAAATCGCTTCGAAAACACACGGCCGACCGCTGTACGAATCAATTCGCGCGCTATCGTGTCCGCGCCTTTCAGTTCGCCTTCGTATTCGAGCTCAAGCTTGCCTGTGACGGAAGGCAGCGCAGAGTAAATATCCGCCACGCGTGCGACAGAGATTTTTTCTCCGGTACGAGCAGCCCGCTGCTCGGCGTTGCTCACAACACTTTCGAGCACGGAAATCGGCAAACGCTGGCTGACGCCGGACCTTTTATCGACGCGCTTATCATCGCGGGCCTGGAACGCAATCTCTTCCACGAGCTCACGCAGATAGCCCGGCACTTCGACGCAATAGCCAGAATCGCGGCCAGTCCATGCTTCCTGCTTTGTGATCGAGATACCTTCCTCAACCGTCGAAGGATAATGCGTGCGAATTTCCGCACCGATGCGGTCCTTTAATGGCGTGATGATTTTTCCACGTGCAGTGTAATCCTCCGGGTTTGCAGAAAACACCAGCAGCACATCGAGCGGCAGCCGAAGCGGATATCCCTTAATCTGAATATCGCCCTCCTGCATGATGTTGAACAGGCCGACCTGGATTTTCCCCGCAAGGTCGGGCAATTCGTTGATGGCAAAAATACCTCGATTGGCGCGCGGCAGTAATCCGTAATGGATTGTGAGTTCGTCGGAAAGATCGCGCCCCCCACGCGCGGCACGAATGGGATCGACGTCGCCGATGATATCGGCCATGGTCACGTCGGGTGTCGCAAGCTTTTCCACATAGCGAAGGTCCCTCGGCATCCAGGCAATGGGAGTATTATCACCGTCTGCGGCGATGCGATCGCGGCAGGCGCGGCAGATGGGCCGCAATGGGTCGTCGTTGATCTCGCATCCGGCGACCACAGGGACTTCCGCATCAAGCAGACTCGCCAGGCCGCGCAATATGCGGCTCTTCGCCTGTCCACGCAAACCCAACAGAATAAAATTGTGCCGCGAAAGAAGGGCGTTCACGATTTGCGGGATCACCGTGTCCTCGTAGCCATGCACACCGGGAAAGAGCGGTTCGCTGCGCTCGATGACCCGCAACAAGTTCGCGCGAATTTCGTCCTTCACGGAACGTGATGCCGAACGCGCATCAAAATCCGGAATGCGGCGCAGTTCGCCCAGAGTTGCGGGCCTTGCGCGTCCGCCTGCAGAATGCATCGATGGTAAAGCAGTCATTTAGCCCCCAAAAGCCGCGCTGGATTCAGCGGAATATCCAGTTAGATGCAAGCGCGTCAAAATCGGTCGGTTCTCAGTTCAATGCTTCGGCGCTACCAGCGGCACGCGCGCGCACAGTGTCTGATTTCTGTAGATGCGGAGCCCACTCTCGCAGGTACGCGACGAGGCGCTCCTGACGCTCGGCTTCGGAGCGCAATTCCAAAACACGCTGCTTCCAGAGCAGGTCCATCGGGAGCTTGGCGGCGATTCGATAGGAAAGCTCTATTCCCGCACTTCCGTCGGCTTCGTCGATATCGCGCGGATAATCGTCAAAAACCAGCGTGTGGCAGGTTTCGTAAAGTTCGATCAGCTCGCGAGAAACAAGGGAATTCAGCGGCGCAGGACGGTCTTCGAGAAAATCCACTGCGCCCCGCATTAGTGGTTCTTCTGTGAAGAGCTCAATGACCCTGAAAGGTTCACGGCCGACGGTCAAAATGTCGCAGCGACCATCCTCATAGCGATTTGTCACTTCCAGAATTTCCGCCGTGCAGCCGGTTCCCGCGATTCCATTCGGAAGCGCGAGCAGCATGCCAAAGGGTGCCTTCGCGTCAAGACAATCGCGGACCATTTGGCGGTAGCGCGGCTCAAAAATGTGCAAAGGCATATCCGCGCCGGGTAGCAGAACGACGTTTAGGGGGAATAGTGGTAGCCGAACCGGTGACATGGTGACTTCCAATGAAGAGCATAGCAGAGCCGCGTGTAGAGGCAAATCAGCGCGACACAAGTGAATACTAGAGTTCGTTGAGAAGCGATTCCATCTCAGACAGGGCGTGCCCGTTGCCCGCCTTGGACGCTGCCGCGATGCCCTTGGCCAAAACCTCGCGTGCTTCCTCCGGCCGCGATTCTCTGACGAGCATTTGCGCGAACATCAGATATGGCGGGACATAATCGGCATTGCGCTGCAGCAATTCGCGGAAATTGGCTTCCGCTGCCGCTGAATCGCCCGAGTTCACGCACTCCATCGCCAGGCCATACCTCGAAAACGCATCGTCCGGTTTTTGCGCGACGAAGGATTCCAGCAACTCTCGCCGGGTTTTCTTTTGGCCGGTCATCGTGTGCAGGTAGTATAGCGGCTGGAACTAAAGGACCAAAATC
>QHYO01000590.1 GCA_003224135.1 Acidobacteriota bacterium
GATCTCCTTGCGCAACAGAAGCGCCGCTTCAATTGCGCTCTGGCTGTGATATTCGGCGGGCCAGAATTTGATGCTCGTGCGCAAAATCATTGACGCCGGCCCATCGCCGTTCTCGACAAACGGCACCGTAAATTTTTCGCCCACGCTACCCAGCGAAACGCCGAGCTGTCTTTCAAATCCCATTTGGCCTTCGAAAATCGGACCCGGTCCAGTCATGCCAGCCCGGGCCAAGAGCGCCGAAAAAACCCCGTGCCGCGCCGCGTTTGCGAAAGCCACGCCTTTCCAATGCGACAGCTCGCCCACGCGCGCCTGCCGCATCGCTGCGCTTGCAACTCCGGCAATGTTCACGGCGTGGCGCGTTTTTTGCGGATCGAGCTTCATCAACTTCGCGGACGCGAGCGCAGTCGAGAACGCGCCGTAGGTCACATGATCCCAGCCGCGCGCGCGAATGCTCGCGGCATCGCAAAAACGGCATTGCACTTCATAAGCGAGCGCGATCGCGGTGATCAGCTCTCGCCCATTCGCGCCGGCACTCTCGGCGACCGCCAGAGCTGCCGAAATGTTATCGCTCGGATGCGCTGGTTCCTTGGACAGATAGGTATCGTTGTAATCGAAGTAGCGAATGGCGCAGCCGTTCGCGAACGCCGTCCAGTCCGGCGGCGCCTTGTGGTTTGTGCCAATAATTGTCGAGCCTCGCTTTGCCGAGAAATCCGAAGCGACTTTCCGCGCAATCGCGCACGGCTCCTCCTTCCAAGCTCCTATCGCGCACCCAAGTGAGTCCAGCACGCGCCGTTCCACTTCGTGCACGACGTCCTTGGAAAGATCCTCAAATCGCAGTGCACACGCGTAATCAGCAAGTTGATGAGCAAGCGACTTTTTCATGAAGGCTGAAATTTCAATCTGCCGATGAATCTTCGGTCAGCAAGCTCTTGTAGGGCAGGCGCTCCGCCTGCTCGCTTTCGGCAACCGATGCGGTTGCCCTACAATCGAAAAACAAGCACAATCTTCGCGTGAGCGAGTTTCAATTCGGCGGCGAATTTGTCTGGCACCCATCGCCGGAGCTGATTGCGCAATCGAATCTCCAGCAATTTACCGATAGGCATCAGCTCGGTTCGTACGACGAATTGATGCGAAGATCGACCAGAGACGTCGCATGGTTTTGGGACACGGTGCTGCGCGATCTGGATATTCAGTTTTACAAGCCGTACTCGCGCGTTGTCAACCTTAGCGACGGCAAACCGTGGGCAAAATGGTGTGTCGGCGGCGAGATGAACATCGTTCACAATCTCCTCGACAAGTACGCCGACACGCCGATCGATAAGAAGCCGGCGATTAAATCCGAAATCGAAGATCCCGCGGCCGCGGGACGTTCGCTCACCTACAAAGAATTGCGCGATCAAGTCGATCGCATGGCCAACGCGCTCCGGGCTCTCGGACTTGGGAAAGGCGACGCGATAGGTGTGTTCATGCCGATGATTCCCGAAATCGTCGTTGCGATGCTCGCCATCATTAAAATCGGCGGAATTTTTCTGCCGCTCTTCTCCGGTTTCGGCGCCGCGGCGATTGTGTCACGATTGAACGACGCCGAAGCGAAAGCGCTCTTCACTGCGGCTGGAACTTATCGGCGGGGGAAATTCTGCCCGATGAAACCCATCGCCGACGAAGCGGCTGCGCAAATTCCAACGCTGAAGCATTTGATAGTGCTGCAGACCTTGAATTCAGCATCGACTCCTCACCCTCCCCTCTCCTCTGCGCCAGAGGAGAGGAAAAAAAACCGCGACACCGCTCCCGCTGAAACGCGGAAGACCGCGCTGACCGAAGACGCGGCTTTTGGTCGCCTCTCCCCTTCGCAAGGGGAGAGGATGGAGGTGAGGGGTTGGGCAACGCACTCTTGGGATGAGTTGATCCAGAAAATTGGGAAACGCTCGGACGCGTCGACCGAGCACACCTCGGCGGAAGACCCGATGATGATCATTTACACCTCGGGCACGACCGGAAAACCAAAAGGCGCAGTGCACACCCATTGCGGGTTTCCGATTAAATCAGCGCAGGACATGTGGCACGGGCTCGATCTTCACCCGGACGAAACACTTTTCTGGATGACGGACATGGGGTGGATGATGGGACCTTGGGAAGTTTTCGGCACACTCATTCTCGGCGCGACCATGATGCTCTTCGACGGCGCACCCGATTTTCCAGGGCCGGATCGTGTCTGGTCGCTCGTCGCTCGACATAAAGTGACAGCGCTCGGTGTTTCGCCAACGTTGATTCGCGCGCTGCGCCGCTATGGCGATGAGATCGTGCATCGACA
>QHYO01000592.1 GCA_003224135.1 Acidobacteriota bacterium
AGCAGCGCAGCACGCTGGTGCACACTTCGCGCGAGGAATTGCTTGCGCGGCTTGAGGACCGGCTGCACGAGGTGCGCACGCGTTGGGATGCGCAGCTTGAGGGCTACCGGATTCGCGCGGAAGAAATCGTTCAGCGAATCGACCGACAGGCCGGCGCGACCCAGAAAAATTTGGGCGACGCACGGGAAGCCAGCGAACGCGCTTTGCGCGAAACGCAGCAACGGATTTCGACGCTGATCGCGGACTCGCTATCTGGAGCGCTCGAGGAATTCAACCGCGGCGTCTCACAGGCTTCGCATCGCCACCTGACAAATTTACTGGAAGAAGCACAATCGCTGACTCGAGAGGCAACAGCGCATCTCGAATCAAGCGCGGCGGAAGCTCGTGCGACCGTCGAGACGTCCGCAAGCGAGGCGCTCGGCGAATTCCGGAGGCAGGCGGAGATTCATGCGACGGTCACGGCGACTGACACGACGCAGCGGGTTACCTCGGCATTGGCTGCGCTCGATGCGGAACATCGCGCGGCATGCGACACCCGCCGCAAGTCGATCGAATCGGACATAGCGCGCTCAACGGAGCAGGTTACCGAACAGTTCAGGCAAGGACTCCGTGCGTTTTTCTACTCATGTCTGGTCGCGGCTGTAGGTGCGGTAGAGCAGCATTCGCAGACCACGCGAGAGGGGTTGTCGCTCGACCCAAAGAATTTTTTGCCACCGCAGGCGTAATCTCTAGTGACGGGAAGTTTCGTCCTTATAAACCACGCCACCCTTCATCACGAACTTCACGTGTTGCAATTCCTTGATGTCCTTCAGCGGATCGCCAGACACCGCGACTAGATCGGCCCACTTGCCCGGCTCAATAGCCCCTAGCTTTTCGCTCCAACCCAAAGCTTCCGCCGCTCTGATCGTGCCGGACTGAATGGCTTCCATCGGCGTCATTCCGTAATTCACGTAGTAGTCGAATTCGACCGCTTCGTTCAGCTCACGCCAATCTGAGCCACCGGCGTCGGTTCCGAGGGCGATCTTTACTCCGCGTTTGCGGGCTTTCTGAAATGCCGCCTTTTCGAGGTCGACCATCTTTGTCCAATTCCCTCCGCGGCCCGGTGCGACGTAGGCAACGACCATGATCGTCGGTACCCACGTAGTTCCCTTTTTCACCATTTCATCCATCAGCGGCTCGGTCAAGCCGACGCCGTGCTCGATTGTGTCTACGCCGGCGCGCAACGCTGCCGCAATTCCGTCGCTGCCGATGGCATGCGCGGCCACTCTTTTGCCTAAGCGGTGCGTTTCGTCGACGATTGCTTTTGCTTCGTCATCAGTAAAATTCACCATGCTATGCAGCACGCCATCAGACTCGATCTGATATCCGCGGTCGGAGTAGTACTTGATCCAGTCCGCACCGTACATGACCTGTTCGCGAACAGCTTTGCGCGCGCCATCGGCTCCGTCGACATACTGGACGCCAGTGGGAAGTTTCAGTTCCCAGGAATAGCCGAGCAGCGGATACATTCCGGTAGGGGTCATGGCGCGTGTAGCGACCTGCATCCGCGGGCCAGGAACTTCGCCATTTTGTATGGCAGTTTTGACGTCCACATCGGCGTACATCGCGCCTTCTGTTTCGACATCGCGAATCGTTGTAAACCCGTTTTCAAGTGCAATGCGCCCGTTGCGCGCGCCAAGAATGGCTCGATATGGGATGGACTGCTTGAGCAGCTGCTTATCGTAATCGTCGGCGGTGATGTCGCCGTTAAGAAGGACGTGCGTATGCAGATCGATGAACCCAGGCAAAACCGTGTATTTTGAGAGGTCGATTATCTCGACACCCGCCGGCGCCGGGCCGCTCAGGGTAACGGACACAATCTTGTCCCCTTCGATGACAATGACGACGTTGTCAAGCGACTTGTCGCTCTTGCCGTCGATCAGGTGACCGGCACGAACGGCCAGCCGCTTGGGCGGACCTTGTTTCTTATCTTGCGCTCCGAGTGGCACTGAAAAGGCAACCAGCAACACTAGGGTATAGACGAAATTTCTCCAGCTCATCCGGGCGGCCCTCCTCGAATTGCGAAGCTTAGCAGTTCCCTTTCGTCCGAGCGAACAGGGCTGGGCAAGATCGCCGGACCGAGCAGGCACGCCTCGGCAAGCACGGTCGGATGGAAGCCGTCCGCAGTCCGTTTTCAACCCTGTTCTCCGGTCGCGAAGGGCGCTTGCCGGTGGCGTGGCGGCGTTCGCCGATTCGTCCCGGTGGCCCCATTTTTCCCCTGATATAAACGGGGCAGGTTTCGCGTATAGTTAGGGGGACACGCACGAGCGACGGGCTTCCCCCCGGACTCTACCCGAATCTGAAAATTGCAGGTTTGCCTGCTCGACGTTACATTTCGCCAAGAGGAGCATCTCTCTACCCATGCCGGCTGCGGATCTAGCATCACTGAAAATTCATGACACTGCTCGCCCGCGTGGGAGCGCCGGAAAATTCTGGGGCTTCTTCGCTGCCGGGCTTGGTGTGCTTTTGTTGGTAGCAGGGGCGGTGTTCGCACTGAAGAATCGTGCGCCTGTAGTTGAAGCCGCGGTGGCGCGACCAGCAGGTGATCCCGGGCAGCAGACCCTGCTGAACGCGAGCGGGTACGTGACGCCGCGGCGACGGGCAACCGTGGCGGCGAAAATCACGGGACGGGTAACTGGTGTTTTTTTTGATGAGGGCAATCACGCGAAGGAAGGTCAACTGCTTGCGACACTGGACGATTCTGACGTGAGACGCGCGCTCGAGTCAGCCGTAGCCGACCGTGATTCATCGAGAGCGGCGGTTCAAGATTATGAAGTACAGCTTCGCTATGCAGAAATCCAATTGCACCGGGCACAAGAACTGAAAGCAGCAAACGTGCAAAGCCAGGATCAATTGGACAATGCGCGCACCCAGGCAGATAGCCTGCAAGCAAAGATCGCGCTCGCAAAACAGCAAATCAACGCCGCTGAATCGCGCATCGCAGTAGCGCAGCAGGCCGTAGACAACTGCACGATACGCGCGCCGTTTTCGGGGATTATCGTCTCAAAGGATGCTCAGGTGGGCGAAATGGTGTCGCCAATTTCAGCGGGCGGCGGTTTCACGCGGACGGGCATCGCCACCGAAGTAGACGTGAACGAGGCTTACATTGCCCGTGTGCAGTCGGGCCAACGCGTAACTTCCACGCTCGACGCTTATCCGGATTGGCAAATTCCATCGCACGTGCGAACGGTAATTCCAACTGCCGACCGCCAAAAGGCGACGGTGAAGGTCCGCATTTCTTTCGACAAACTGGATCCGCGCATTTTGCCGGACATGGGCGTGAAGGTGGCGTTTATGGCCGAGGAAGAGGCCAAGAAAAAAGGCGCGCAGGAGAAGGACAAAGGACCGAAACCGACGGCGATCATTCCTAAAACGGCAGTGCGAACTGACAGCGGAAAATCATACGTTTTCTTATTGCGCGATACAAAGATCGAGCGACGCGGAGTCACGCTGGGCAATGATCGTGGTTCGGACGTGGAAATCATGGCGGGCGTGAATTCTGGCGATTCGCTGGTCGCGCACGGGCCAGAGAATTTGCAGGACGGCCAAACCGTCAGAATCAATCAATGAAACTTACTCAGGGTTTGAAGTACAAACTTGTTCATCTCAGGGCTTGTAAAACAAGCCTTGAAACCCTGAAACCCGGAGGAGTAACGCATGATTCGAGTGGACAACAACGGAAGTTCCTCAGCCCTGATTCAAGTGCGTGGTGTTAACAAGACCTACCGCCGCGGCGGAGAGAACATTCAGGTTTTGCAGGGCCTGAATCTCGATGTGGACAAGGGCGATTTCGTGGCGTTCATGGGGCCGAGCGGTTCGGGCAAAACGACGCTACTCAATTTGCTGGGCGGACTCGACGTCCCGACCTCGGGTCACATCTCGGTCGATGGAGATGAGATCACGCATATGTCCGCAAGCAAACTGACGCAATGGCGCGCGCGCCACGTCGGATTCATCTTTCAGATGTACAACCTGATCCCCGTCCTCACCGCGTTTCAAAACGTGGAGCTTCCGCTGCTGCTGACAAAACTTTCGAAGTCGCAGCGCAAGCAGCACGTCGAAACGGCGTTGTCTGTCGTCGGGCTTGCCGACCGCATGCACCACTATCCGCGGCAACTCTCCGGCGGACAGGAGCAGCGCGTGACGATCGCACGTGCGATTGTGTCCGACCCGACGTTTCTGTTGTGCGACGAGCCCACCGGCGACCTCGACCGCAAGAGCGCTACGGAAATCATGCAACTGATTGAAGAATTGGTGGCGAAGCACGGAAAAACAGTTTTGATGGTAACTCACGATCCGGTAGTCGCGGACCGCGCGCATATCACGCTACACCTTGAAAAGGGCGTGCTCGTCGAAGGTAGCAAGCTTCCGCAGAACGCCATGGCAGGAGGGGTGGCATGAAATTCTCCAGGCTGATTTTTGCAAATCTTTTCCGCAAAAAAGTACGGCTGATCCTGACGATTGGCTCTTTCGCCGTAGCGTTGTTCCTGTTCGCGTTTCTTGCAGTGGTGCGGGACGCGTTCGGGCGCGGAGCCGATGTTGCAGGCGCGGACAGGCTCGTGATTATCAATCGGACGTCCATCATCAATCCGATTCCGCTTTCCTATCGCGACAAGATTCTGCGCATCCCGGGCGTGAAATACGTAACACACAACAACTGGTTTGGCGGAGTCTATAAGGACGAAAAGAACTTTTTCCCGCAATTCGTGATCGATCCTGAAAACCAACGCCAGGTGGTTCCAGAATTGATGGTTCCTGACGATCAGTGGAATGCGTTTCTGAAAGATCGTCAGGGCGCGATTGCCGGTGCGCGCACAGCGCAGCGGTTCGGCTGGAAAATAGGTGACAGGATTCCCATCAAAACTACCCTTTACGGCGGGGGCGCATAGGAGTTCAACCTTGTGGGGATCTATCACGGCAAACGTCCGCAGGACGACGAGACGCAGTTCTGGTTTCAATGGGATTATTTTGAGGAAAAAGTTCCTGAGCGCGTGAAAGGGCAAATCGGCTGGTACGTACTTCGCCTGGATAGTCCCGACGATGCCGTGCGCGTGGCGAAAACGATTGACGCCGAGTTCGCGAATTCACCGTTTGAAACAAAAACGCAGACCGAATCCGCTTTCGCTGCGAGTTGGGTCAAGCAATTCGGCAACATTCAGTTTTTGATCCTGTCGATTGGTGTAGTGGTTTTTTTCACGCTGCTACTGGTCACCGGCAACACCATGGCGATTTCCGTCCGCGAGCGAACATCCGAGTTGGCTGTGTTCAAGGCAATTGGCTTTTCTGACCGCGCAGTGTTGTTTTTTGTTCTCGCTGAATCGCTCGTCATTGCGCTGATCGGGGGACTGTTGGGACTGGCGCTCGCCGTGCTTGCTGTGCCCGCGCTCGCAACAGCACTGAATGGCTTGCTTCCGAGTCTTGTGCTTGCACCAGCGATTCTGGGCTTGGGCTTGGTCGTTGCCATCGCAGTTGGAATCATCAGCGGACTTTTGCCGGGCATTACCGCGATGCGTATGCGCGTTGTGAACGCGCTTCGGAGAGTCTGACATGGCCATACCTTTGATTTACAACGTACGAAGTGTGCGTGCTCGCTGGACGTCCACGATCGTAGCCATTTTGGGGATTGCAGGGACCGTGGGAGTGTTCATCGCCATGCTTTCCTTGGCCCATGGATTCAAGGCAACGCTCGTCGCTTCGGGCTCTCCCGACAATGCCCTGGTGCTTCGCGCCGGGTCGCCGTCAGAGATGATGGGTGGTGTCACGCTCGACTCCATAAAGGTGATCGCAGACGCACCGGGGATTGCACGCGACGCGAACGGTCCACTTCTTACGCAAGAAGTCGTCGGCGTAGTTCCCTTTCCTCTGATCAGCACGGGCACTGACGCGAACGTACAAATCCGCGGGGTTTCGCCGAACGTGCTGGACATCAGAAAGTTCACAAAGATCGCAACGGGACGAATGTTCGCGCCCGGCGTTTCCGAATTGATCGTGGGCAAAAATGCTTCGAGGACCTATGCCGGCTTGACGCTCGGTAATGTAGTAAATTTTGCCGGAGGGCACTGGACCGTGGTCGGCATTTTTGACGCCGGAGGTTCAGCGTTCGATTCTGAAGTGTGGTGCGATTCACATATTCTGAACGAAATCATGAAGCGCCCACCAAACATCTTTCAGTCCGTCACCGTGCATCTTCAAAACACGGATTCGTTCCAAACCTTAAAAGACTCTCTGACCTCCGACCCACGCCTCAACGTGGATGTGATGCGCGAAATTGATTATTACGCAAAACAATCGACAACCATGACCACGCTCATCACGGTGCTCGGCGGACTGGTAGCAGCGATTATGGCCATAGGCGCGGTCTTTGGCGCTCTGAACACCATGTATTCGGCAGTGTCTGAGCGCGGTCGCGAAATCGCAACGATGCGCGCGGTAGGTTTCGGAGGCGCTTCAGTTGTATTCTCGTTCCTGGTGGAAGCTCTCTTGATTGCCTTTGTTGGCGGCCTGTTGGGTTGCTTAGCCGTGTTGCCTTTGAACGGACTGACAACCAGCACCATGAATTTCCAGACCTTCTCCAATCTTGCGTTTGCGTTTAAGATCACGCCCCAGCTCCTGGTACAAGGCGTCTTCTTCGCATTGGTGATGGGCGTCGTAGGCGGATTGCTTCCCGCTGCCCGCGCGGCCGCGCAGCCAGTCGCCACTGCGTTGCGTTCTCTATAGCCGCCGCGCTTTTCAGGCCGGCGCCGCTTACGGCACACCGATAAATGCGCCGACATTCCAAGCCTGCCCTTGCAGGGACAATTGCACTTCGCCGGGCCATGCGGAGGACCCGCTCAGCCCTGTGTTGGAGGTCACGCTCAAAGCCGCGCCGCTGCCAATCGTTGGAGAACTGGCAAGAACGGCGAGCTCGCTGGGTTGAATTGGAGAGCTGGAGATAAACTCGGGATTCACTGTGCGCGGGTGCAGGTCGTAAGCAAAACTCGTCTGCCAGACTGAAAAACCTCCGCTCGACGCGAGCCAGCGGAAACTGAGCGGCGCCACAGGATTGTAGTAATCGTTGTGATCGAATGCCAGCGTGGACATCGACACGCCCGATTCGATCTTCACCGCATTATGCGCACTTGCGGCGATGATGTTGTTCTTCACGGTGATGTATCCGGTGGTCGGAGTGGTGCTCGACGTGAACAGGTCGATTCCCGTCGAATTCTTCCAACAGGTATTTCCGTAGAATTGATGGCCCGTCCCGTTCGCGAGAAAGCATTCTCCGTTCGGATGATTCCAAACCACGTTATAAGCAAAAATGTTGTTTGAACTGGGGGCTGCGTTCGTGAACAGTCCGCTCTGCGCGTTGTCGT
>QHYO01000593.1 GCA_003224135.1 Acidobacteriota bacterium
GTCCCAGATTTTTCCATCAGTTGATTTGGGCGTTCTCTCGCGCGCTGCGCGCCTATGGTGTTTCTTTCTCCCAAAATCGTCCCGAGAATTGAGGCTGTCGCGATACCAGCGTCGACCTTGCAGACGACCCTGCGGCGGTTGGGAGATTTCACGCGATAGAATCGGTCTGTGGCGCAACGATCACTCCATATAGAAAACCTCGTTCATCATGGCAAAGCGCTCGCCGCGTTGAAGGTCTGGTACAGGTTCGAAGTATTCGGCCATTTCTCGCTGCCATTTCAAGTTGGTCGGGTCGCTGTCGAGCTTTCGCCATGCAGAGTCGAAATCATGGACTTGCATGACAAGGAACAGATCCTGCCCTCGTCGAAAGATCGAATACTGAGATATCCCGACTTCCTTTAGCTTGCCTAGCAGCGCTGGCCAGACATGGCGGTGCGCGGCGTCATATTCTTGCTCCTTGCCAGCTTTTATTCGCAATCGAAAAGCGGTCCTGGGCATCGCGATCTCCTTGCGTTTCTTGGGCAGAGTCCGCATTGCGACGGATGAACCGTGGAGTCTGACTTGTGCGTCAAAATGGCAGCGCCGCGTCAAGGAACGTGGTAGTAGGAATTCAATAGAAAAATACATACAATACCGAAACTTCTAGTCTTGGAGATTGCAATGAACAAATGGCAGGGGGCAAGAATTTTCTTTGCGCTACTACTGGTGGTCACTGCGAGTGTGACCACACATATCCCCGCCAAAGCGATTCCTGCGCGTGACGCCAACGTGTCAGGCAGAGCGCCCTCGGAGCTGGAATGTCAGGCCATGACGACGCCACTTGGCCTGGGCAACATTCATCCCCGCTTGTCTTGGCGGCTCAACGATCCGCGGCGAGGGGCAGTGCAGAGCGCTTATGAGATCCGCGTCGCCAGCTCATCAGAAAAACTTCAGCGAGACGAGGCGGATGTCTGGGATAGCGGCAAGATCATGTCGGCGGACTCTGTCAGCGTTCCCTACGGCGGGCCCGCTCTAGTTTCTCGTGGCAGGTATTTCTGGGAGGTTCGCGTCTGGGATGGAGAAGGGAAGCCAACTGCGTACAGCAAACCGAGCTGGTGGGAGATGGGTTTGCTTTCGGCTGAAGATTGGACTGCGCGCTGGATCGCACAGGACATTCCGGTTGAGCGGGGCGATCATGCATCCAATCCGAAATGGATCTGGAGTACCGACGAAGACGCTTTGTCAAAGGCATCCGTCGGGAAGCATGATTTTCGTTTGAATTTCACGCTTTCACGAAAACCAAAAACCGCAGCGCTCTTGATTACCGGCAAAGACAACATCGGTGTATGGGCAAACGGGAAGATCGTGCTGAAAGAATCGCCTATGGGCAAATTTGGCCGTCCGCGCGATCCATGGGGAACTTTTCGCGAGATTACTTTGAGTAATTTGGAATCCGGCAGGAATTCAATCGCGGCAGAAGTGACTGTCGACAAACCGGGGTGGGCCCAAGCTCCCGTGTCCGGTGGACTGGCGGCTCTGCTGCGCGTCGAGTTACCGGATGGCACTTTTCAGCGGATCATTTCCGATAGGAACTGGAAGACCAGGAAGGACGCAGGGAGCTCCGAATGGACGGTCCGGGATTTCGACGACAGTTCATGGCCGCCGGCCGGAGTCGCCGCAGAAATTGGACAAGATCCGCTTGGCACGCCGTGGCCGGCTGAGCCCATCAGTTGGTTCGGGAAGAATTTTCACGTCGCAAAAGCCGTGCAGAGGGCGCGCATTTATTCGACAGCGCTGGGCACCTATCAGTTGTACGTGAATGGGAAACGCGTAGGAGGCGATATCCTAGCGCCCGGATGGACCGACTATCGAAAGCGAATTCCTTATCAAGCGTACGACGTCACCTCTCTCCTGCAACCGGGCACAAACGCGGTTCGCGCGTTGTTAGCAGGAGGATGGTACGCGGATGGACTCGCCTGGCTGCAAAATCGATACAACTTCGGGCCGCCGCCTGTGCGCATTCTGGGTCAATTGGAAATCGAATATACCGATGGAACCCGAGATACGATTTCCACTGACGAAAGCTGGAAAACTACGCCTTCGGCGATCGTGAGTTCGGATCTCTACAATGGTGAATTCTACGACGCGCGACGGGAAAAGAAAGACCCGGGCGACGCAGCTTCGCTCGAGGGCGAGTGGAGGCCCGTTTCCGTTTTGGCCGCGCCCAAAGCGCCGCTTGTCGCACAGGATTTTCAACCCATCCGGCCACACGAGACTCTTTCGCCCAAAGAAATAACCAATCCAGCCCCCGGTGTTTACATTTTTGATCTGGGACAAAACATGGTCGGATGGGCGCGGTTGCGTGTTTCTGGACAGAGCGGGACAAAAGTCAAATTGCGTTTTGGAGAAGTGTTGAATCCAAACGGCGACTTGTATACGGAAAACCTGCGAACAGCGGAAGCGACGGATACATACGCTCTGCGTGGTGGGGGCGAAGAAGTGTTCGAGCCGCACTTTACGTTCCATGGATTTCGTTACGTCGAGGTGACAGGGTACCCGGGGACGCCAAATCGCGATGCGATCGAGGGAATGGCCTTCTATACGAGCGCGCCCTTCACCATGACGTTCCGCACAGCAAACGCCACGGTAAACCAGCTTTGGAGAAATATTGCGTGGGGTCAACGCGGGAATTTTCTCAGCGTGCCGACCGATTGCCCGCAGCGAGACGAACGCCTGGGATGGATGGGCGATGCGGAAGTGTTCTGGCGCACGGCCAGTTATAACGCGAACCTTGCTGCGTTCTCGCGCAAATTCACGACCGACATTCGAGACGCGCAGAGCGTGCAGGGAGCGTTTGCAGATGTGTCGCCGCGGGTAGGGCCGACGGGAGAAAGCGTTGCGGGCTGGGCGGACGCTGGAATCATCATCCCCTGGACGGCGTATTTGCAATACGGCGATAAGACGATTCTGGAGGAGAACTGGGCCGCGATGGAACGCTGGATGACCCACTTGGAAGGCGCGAATCCCGGGTACTTGTGGCTCGAAGAACGTGGAAATGACTATGGCGATTGGTTGGCGATTGGCAGCCAGACGCCGAAGGATTTGATTGCCACGGCCTATTGGGCGTACGACGCGTCTTTGATGCAGCGAATGGCGCAAGCGCTGGGCCGCCGGGCAGAAGCGGAAACGTATGGCCAGCTATTCGATAAGATTCGTGGCGCGTTCAATCAGGCTTATGTCAAAGCGGACGGCACTGTTGCAAGTGGCAGTCAGACGAGCTACGTCTTGGCACTTCACATGAACCTGCTGGCGAAAGATAAACGCGAAATTGCCGGGCAACGATTAGTAGACGACATCAAAGCCCACGACTTTCATCTGACGACCGGTTTTTTGGGCACGCCATATCTCTTGATCGAGCTGAGCAAGGGCGGTTACACGGACGTTGCGTACAGGCTGCTTCTGCAAAGAACCTATCCATCGTGGTTCTACATGATCGAGCGCGGTGCAACTACGATGTGGGAGAGATGGAATGGCGATCAAAAATTGGACGACCCTTCCATGAATTCTTTCAACCATTACGCCTATGGTGCAGTCGCGGAATGGCTATACCGGTACGTGGCGGGCATAGACGCGGATATAGAAAATCCCGGATTCCATCGAGTCGTGTTTCATCCGCAGTTCAGTGCCGAGCTTGGCGAGGCAGAGGCCACCTACGAATCCGCATACGGTGCGATCGGCTCGCACTGGAGAGTGGAGAATAAGAACACAGTCTGGAGCGTTACGATTCCAGCCAACACAACGGGCGTGCTTTATTTCCCCACAAAGGCTCAAATTCGAGAGGGCAGCAACGACATTGCGCATAGCGGGGCAATCAAATTTGTTCGGACCGAAGGGAATTCGGATGTGTATGAGGCAGGCGCTGGAACTTACGCGTTTCGATTTTAGGCGCAGGCCAGCGCACAGATGAGATGAGAACCATTTCTCTTGCGACGGCCAAGTTTCGAAAGTTGATGTGGCTAATTCCGAGATCGCTGCAGTTCAACGCGCGGCGGCAGTCTTAGATTCGTTTGCAATTCCGACATAGTTTCCGTATCCGACCACTACGGTCGAAAGGATCAGAACGAACAAACTCAACGCCACAAGGATTTTTGTACGGCGCCCGGTTCCGTTCCACTCGCGCAACGCGATACCCCAGAGTGTACTGAAAATCATGATGCTAGCCATGTGGAGAGTCCAGCTGGAGAATTTATAGTGGCCCATCTTGGTCTCACCCATGGTGTAGAAGAAGAACTGCAAGTACCAAGTGATTCCGGCGATTGCTGAAAATATATAGTTCATCGACATCGGGGCACGGTTGGGTGACGCCTTCGTCGAATCGCTGGCCTTCGCCATCTCTTCCGCCGGAGCGTCGGTGACTGTTTCGAGTGGTGGACCCGAGCGCAGATTTTGACGGATTTCTGAATTGAGGTACTGGTGGCCCGTGCGATTGCGGATATTGAGCGCAACGCACCAGATGAAATTCGTGGTAAATCCGCCCAACAAGACAACGACCAGTACTGGCAGGCCTTGCCACAGAGACGGGGTGCCGTGACGAATGGTCATTCCTTTAATGGGATCGCCCGCTGCCAATCCATAAGCGAAGCATGCGCTCATTACGCCAGAGAAAGTGGCTACCAGTAGTCCTTTCTTCAGGTCGAATTCCTTGATGGACAGGCGCTTTTGTTCTTGTGACAGTTCTTTTTCTTTGGACATTCCGGCGGTGCCGGCAAACACGATTCCCAACAGGCATATGGCGACACCGATGAGGATAATCATTCCGGAATGCGTGCCCAGGACTTCGCTTCTGAATTGTCCTCGGAAAATCGGCGGCATCAGAGTTCCGAAAGCTGCTGTATATCCGAGGGCAACGGCCATTCCGAGAGACATACCGAGGTAACGCATTGTTAAGCCGAAGGTGAGCCCTCCGAGTCCCCACAGCAGACC
>QHYO01000594.1 GCA_003224135.1 Acidobacteriota bacterium
TGGATGATGAGCGCTCCATCTGCGAGTTGCTGGAGATAACTTTTCGCAAGGAGGGGCATCGCGTTGAACTGGCGCACGATGTTGAATCGGCAAAGAGGAAGCTGCAATCGCAGATCTTTGACATTGTGATTTCGGACGTGCGGATGCCGGGCGAAACCGGTGTCGATCTGTTGAAATTCACGAAAGAGATCGCTCCGGACAGTTTTTTTCTATTGGTTACTGGGGTTCCGACACTGGATACGGCAATCGCGGCAATCAACGCCGGCGCCGACCGCTATGTGATCAAGGACCACGAACTTGTGGATCAATTGCGCCGAGCCGTGCGCAGCGTTACGGAAAGCATGAAGTGGAAAAAAGAGGCCGGCTACCTGAGAAGAGAACTCCGCCGTCTCACGGGACTAGACAACATTATCGGTCAGAGCCCAAAGATGCGGGCCATTTTTGACCTGATTCAAACGGTCGCGCCGCAGACCAGCCGCGTGTTGATTACCGGCGAAAGCGGAACAGGGAAAGAACTCGTTGCGCGCGCGATTCATGAGAACAGCCAGCGGGCACAGGCTCCGTTCATCACCATCAATTGCGGCGCCTTTCCAGAGACTCTATTGGAGTCCGAGCTTTTCGGCTACATGAAGGGCGCGTTCACCGGCGCAAATGAAAACCGCCAAGGTTTGTTCCAGGCAGCGCATGGCGGAACGCTTTTCATGGACGAGATTGGGAATATGACGCTCACGATGCAGGTGAAGCTTTATCGCGTGCTTCAGGAAGGGAAAGTTCGTCCTCTCGGCAGCAACGATGAGGTGGATGTGGACGTTCGCGTGATCGCGGCGACCAACAAAGAGTTTGAGAAGGAGATCGCCGAGGGTCGCTTTCGTGAAGACTTGTACTATCGCCTGAGCGTAATTCCTATTCAATTGCCGTCGCTTCGCGAAAGGAAAGAAGACATTCCTCTTCTGGCGCGGCACTTTCTTGAACGATTCCGGCGAACTATGGAGAAACCAGTTGAAGGCGTTTCCCCGGAAGCTATGCGGAGACTCGAATCATACGACTGGCCGGGGAACGTGCGGGAACTTGAGAACACCATGGAACGGGCCGTGGCGCTCGAAACCACGAATGAAATTTCCCTTCGCGTTCTGCCCGACCGAATAGCAGGGTACGCGAGTACGCCGGGAATAAGCTCAGGGCTGGGAACGGCTGCCTTTCCCGAAGGTGGCGTGGACTTTGAAAAGGAAATTGCGGATACCGAGCGCAGGTGTCTGCTTGCGGCACTTGAAAAAGCAGGTGGGGTCAGAACGCGCGCGTCGGAGCTCCTGAAGATTACCTACCGATCATTCCGCCACTACGCAAAGAAGCATGGACTGTAGTTTTGTTCATAATTATCGAGGCGGGTATACAGGCAACGCTCAGTTCGATTCCTGCCATGCTGTTCTTAAACTGAACGACCCCATGGCGATCATTTCATTCATTCCGCGGATGATATGTTAATACTCGGCGGACGTAGCGCCCAGCTCAAAGACCGTCGCTCGGTGCGAGGCTCGTAAGCTGCTCAGTTCAAACCTGCGTACCTGTCCGAGCGCCAGGGGTAGACGCACAGAGAGTAGCGACACAGTCTGTCAAACCAGTATGCCGAAAACCGTCACTTTGAGCGGGAGATCCACCCAGCTAACGCGGGCTAATTAGGTCGTGCTTTCGTATGTCTATGAATTAGCACAACTTACGCGGCTTGAGGTTTGGCAGTACGCTTCGGTTACAATTGGAATGGAACTTGCCTATCAAGGAGGCATGTGAGGCGGCAAATTTAGTGCCCCTGATTCTATATTCTAAAAAAGAGGTGTTTGTCTTGAAAAAGCAAAAAGGTTTCTCCCTTATCGAGTTGCTGATCGTCGTGGCGATCATCTTGATCATCGCGGCGATTGCCATCCCGAACCTGCTCCGTTCGCGTATGGCGGCCAATGAAGCGTCCGCAGTCGGTTCGATTCGCACCATCAACACTGCGGAAGTGACGTACTCTGCCGCTTACCCGGATACGGGCTATGCAGCGACTCTCGCCAATCTTGGTGGCACGACTGCGGCGTGCACGCCGCCGGCTGTTGCCACTGCCGCAACTGCTTGCTTGATCGACAGCAGCTTGACCACCGGAACCTTTCAGAAATCCGGCTATACGTTTGCCAGTGTAGGAGCTATCGTCGGAGGTGGAACAGTAAGAAACGTGTATACCGTCACTGGGGTTCCCCAGGGTATCGGAACGACTGGTCAGCGTGGCTTCTTCTCGGATGAGAGCGGTGTGATTCGGTACACTTTGGACGGCACCGCGCCAACGAACGCCGCCTCACCATTGCAGTAAGGTATAAGGTTGTGTTTGGTTCAAGGGGGAGTCGAGAGATTCCTCCTTTTTTTTTGCACGGCGAATTTGGCCGATCAGGGCGGTGAAGGTTCGGGCGGCTTTGGTCTCCAGAGTGCTTCGGACCCTGTTTCGAGATCGACTGTGACATGTCCTGTGGCAGGAGACGGTGGTCTTTTCGTAGGCCTAAATTATGAGGTGCTCGCGTGAGGCGCACAAAAATTTTGACGTGTGGGACGCCTTTTCTGGAGCGATACAAGCGCCAGGATGGTTTCTCACTCATTGAATTGCTGATTGTGGTCGCAATCATTCTGATCATCGCCGCAATCGCGATTCCCAATCTTCTCAGGGCCAGGATCGCAGCGAACGAAGCGTCAGCAGGCCAATCGTTGCGCACGATCCACACGGCGATGACGACGTATTCTGCTGTTTACCCGGATGTGGGCTATGCAGCCACTCTGGATGCGCTTGGTGGCACGACCGCAGCGTGCACGCCCCCAGCCGTTGCCACTTCCGCAACCGCCTGTTTGATCGAGAGTACTTTGAGCGTCAACAAGAACAAGTCCGGCTATACGTTTGTGGGAGCAGGGGGTGTTGTCGGGTTAGGTACAGTGAACAATATCTACAGTGCTACGACCACGCCCTCGGCGCCCGGCGTGACCGGGCAGCGCGGTTTCTTCATCAACGAGTCGGGCGTCATTCGCTACTCGCTGGACGGATCGGCACCCACGGCGGCCAGCTCTCCGATACAGTAGTTCCGCCTACGGCTCACTTATGCGCTTCAAGGCGCCCAGGGCTTCGGTGTTCCGGGGATCATTTTGCAGAACGGCCTGATACTCCTTGAGAGCTTCCTGGTGTTTATTCGCCTGTTCCAACAGCTTTGCCAGCTGTAAATGACTGACTGAATCGAAAGGATATTCAGCGGTGATCTTCCGCAACAGCGTCTCCGCTTCCTGTAAGCGGCCTTGTCTGACGAGCAAATTTGCGAGACCGTGCTGCCCCACCAGCGTTGCACCAAGCTCCAGGGACTTGCGGAATTCCAGCTCGCCGACGCCGTCGTCGCCCTGACTGACCAGGGCTTGGGCCAGGTACAGGTGGGCGTAGGGACTAACAGGACCGGTTTCCACGGCCTTGCGAAATTCCGCGAGAGCTTCCTGGTTCCGGCCTCGTTTTTCGAGGACCCGGCCGTGGTTGAGATGTACATCCGTCCACTGTGGTTTGAGGGCCAAGGCCTCCACAAACAGCCGGTCGGCTTGATCTAGGAGTCCTTGGTCAAGGTACAGGCAACCGAGGGCATTCAGTACGTTCACGCTATGCGGTTTCAACGCCAGCGCACGGTTGAGCTCCGCTTCAGCCCGTTTCTGGTCGCCCTGCTCGAAATACGTCGAGCCTAGATTCAAGTGCATCACGTAAGAATCAGGATCAGTGACCAGAGTTGTAGTGTATAGCGTTAGATCATCCCTCCATACGCGATTCCGTCTAAGCGTTTTCGTCACCGCAAGCGCGAAAACAACAACGCCGCCAAGGCACAACGCGCAGCGTAGCGCCGACTTTGCCGCAGTGGCCCGCGTAGCTGAATCCCACGCCGCTTTTGCCAGCCAGCCTACAATCCAACAGAAACCCACTGAGGCTAGATACAGATAGCGTTCCGTGAGAACATTTGACGCCATCCACCGCGCGTTCTGAACCGGCGCCAAGGTAACGCCCACCCACAACACGCCGTAGGCAAGCTCCGGCTGCGTTTTGCGGAAGTAAGCCAGAAATAAAATCCCGGCCAATACGAGCGCTACTCCCACCCTCCCAGCAGGACGCGGGGCTCCCAAGGTCCAGTGCTCTCGTGGAAAACATGAAAGGCGGACATCCGCTGCGGCCACACGAGCAGCCAGGCGTACTCGATGAGCAATGAAAAACTAGAGTAAATCGCCCGCGGCCAAGTGAGTTGAGGATGCTGCAAAACAGGGGCGAGGTTCCCTAGAAGGAAGCTGCGAAGTACCAGGTAACTGAATCCAACCAAGCACACTGGAATGTACTGCGTGGTTTTCTGAGCAAGGGACCTGTCTTCATGTCCTTCGCGAACGAAATGCTCATAAAAAACCAGCAGCGGAGCCAGCATCAGTGCCGGCTCCTTGGCCATCATTGCGGCCGCGTAACAAACCGCCACGCCTATGCGGGTCCCCAGGTTCATCACGGGCCTGCGAATATAGAGGAAGAAGGCCGTCAAAACGAGCAGTGTCGCTTCCAAGTCCGGAACTGCGGCGATCCAATTGACCGTCTCCGTATGGACCGGATGCACCGCGAAGAGCGCTGCCGCCACCGCGGCAATTCCGCGTTGCCTGAAAAGAAAGATTCCCGAATAATAAACCAGAGCCACCACCAGCGCATTCAGTAGGATGTTAAGCAAGTGGTAGCCGAAGGGTAGATCTCCAAACATTTTCCACAAAACCAGGTAGGTGAAGGTCATCAGCGGCCGATAATAATTCGTATCCCCCGCTGCTCCGACGAATGACCAGACCGTGGTGCCGAAGATCTGCGGCAAGTAGCGCCAACTTTTCACGTACGGGTTGTTCAGGACTTGCAGTTTATCGTCATAGACGAAACCATTCGTGAGCGTGTTCGCGTAGCACACCAGCGCCAAAAGAAACAGCGAAGGAACAATGAAGCGGTCCTTCCCGCCATGGCTCGGCGGACAAGCCGAACCAGCGCCCTCATCCGTCTGCGCTTTTATCGCAGTTGACATGCGCCACAGTCTACCCAACCACTCTCGAAAAGGACACTCCAGCAACTCCAACCTCATGCGCTACAACGCTTCGGGCACAGCGGGCTCCGACGATTTGTCCTGCAATACGCGGCGCGTGCTACACTTCCCGTGTGAACCGGTGGCTTACCCTTGGAATCTTTTTCGGTTTCGCGTGTTATAGTTCCGCCGTAGCAAATGTTCCGCCTCGAGACGTTCGCTCCATCGTGGAACGGTTTGAGCGAACATATCGCTCCTCCCGGACGCTGCAGGCCACCTTTCTCCAGCGCTATATGGATAACGGTAGAGAAGTACGCTCAGAGGCGGGCGTGGCCTATTTCGCTCGGCCCGGGAAGATGCGCTGGGAGTACGACTCACCCGAGCACAATCTGTATGTAATTGACGGCAAATGGTCCTGGTTTTATGTGCCGGAGGATCACACGGTCACCCGCATCCGGGCGAAGGAAAGCTCGGACTGGCGGACGCCGCTGGCCCTTCTCGCTGGCGAAATGAAGGTATCCCGAATCTGTGCGCACGTGGAACTGGATTCTTCGCTGCACGCGCTCGATTCTGAGAACATCGCATTGCGGTGCGTAGTTCGTGGACGCGAAACGTCGGCCTCGGCAAACAGGCGTGAGGGCATTCCCGCTTCAGACGACCAAGGCGCTGGAGTGGTTTTCGAGGTAAATCCGGCGACGGGAGAGCTTTCCCGCGTCCTGGTTTCTGATCCCGGTGGAGTGCAGATCGAATTCCGCTTTGCTAATTGGCAATTCGACCCACCCTTGGGCGCTGCGAAGTTCCGCTTCGAGCCGCCCAAAGGAGTCGCCATCGTAGACGGAGACCTAGCAACACCCAGGACGAACTCCTTTGCCGCTCCCTTGTCACCGCCCTCGGAAGTCAACTAGCGATCCGCAGCCGCCCGTACATGCTTGGATACGGCCAACCCTTCAGGCATATCCTGCATATTTTCAAATGAGGTACACTACTAACCATGGGGGAATTCGTTTGCCGCGTGGCTGACGCCAACGGCCGAGTCTACTCGCACGTCGAGGCTGCGGGTACCCAAGCAGAAGCGCGCCAGAAGCTTGCGGACCGCGGGTTATACGTGTATTCGGTCGAGAATCGAAGCGGGTTCGTCAGCGGCATGCTGCAGCGCAGCAATGCCCGCCAGGTCGGTGGTTCCGACTTTCTCATCCTCAACCAGCAATTCAACACACTCATCAAAGCCGGATTGCCCATCCTCCGTGCGTTGGATTTGCTTACAGACCGCGCGGCGACGCCCAGGCTGCGGCCGATCATCTCTCAAGTTCGCGATCGCGTTCGGGAGGGGAAGTCGCTTTCGGAGGCCGTTAGCGACGCAGGCGTCTTTTCGAAGGTCTATTCGACCGCGATTCTTGCTGGCGAAAAGAGCGGCAATCTCTCTGGCGTCCTGGATTTCTACATCGCATATCAAAAGGTGAGCACAGGTGTTCTGCTTGTGGTTGTAGCCAGCCTCGTCGTTACTTACCTGGTGGCTTTTGTAGTCCCGAAATTTGGAACCCTGTATCGCGAGATGAACGTGGAACTGCCGGCGGCCACGCGCATCCTGATCGCACTCACGGTCGATTATCGCCCTGTAATCCTGGGAATTTTGGCTGGATTGGTGGTCGTAGCCTTAGGTACCTTTTTTTGGTCGCGCTCGGAGGAAGGTGGCGCAGCCCTTGACCGGCTGAAGTTCCGGCTCCCTCTGATCGGCGATACTAGTTTGAAATTCCAGGTCGCGCAATTTTGCCGGACGCTGGCAACGCTGCTCACCGGAGGAACTCCGCTTGTGGCAGGTTTGCAGACCGCCGCTGACGCAATGGATAGCCCGCTGCTCCGAGGCTCGATTACTCGCGCGACACAGATGGTTCGCGAAGGCGATTCGCTCAACGCGGCCCTGGCAGCCACGGAAATCATGCCCCCACTTGCTCTTGATATGATTGAAGTCGGCGAATCGAGCGGTGCGCTTGCACCGATGCTCACAAGCGTTGCGGAATTCTACGAGGAAGAAGTAAACCTTAAGCTTTCGGCCATGGTCGCTCTGATTGAACCAGCTATCCTGGTTTTCATGGGAGTTCTCGTGGCATTTATCCTGATTTCACTTTATCTACCTATATTCTCTTTCTCAATTACGGGAGCGGCGGGCCACTAGGCGTTTATGGGAACAACACAAGACAATCCGGTCGTTGCTACAACTATTTTTACCGCCGAAGAGCAGCACGACCGGGAGAATGCCCGGCGCCTTGCGGAGCGCTATCGCGTTCCTTTTATCGATTTGCGCGAGCAGCGAATCGACCCGGAACTTTTTCGTACGATTCCAGCGGATTTGATGTTCCGCTACAACTTCGTTCCGCTCGAACAGAACAACAACGTTTTGGCAATTGCCGCCGCCGATCCAAGCCTGGTGTTGCTAAGTGATGAACTGGCTTTACTCCTCGGCAAAAAACTTGCTCCGCGTGTGGCCACGGCAAAGCAAATTGGAGACCTGCTCAAACGCACGGAACAGTCTCAGCGCGTCCTCGAGCAAGCGACCGAAGCTTTTACATTGCAGGTCACCAAAGCCGAGGAGGATACCGAAGAAACGATTTCCGGTGACCGCCTCACGCGAGACACCACCGGCAGCCCGGTCGTCAAACTCGTCGAGACCGTAATTTTCACCGCACTCGAACGCAGAGCAAGTGACATCCACATTGAAGCCCGCGATGCCGAAGTCGCCGTCAAGTACCGCATTGACGGCGTGCTGCAGCATGCCATGCAGCCCATCTCAAAAGACTGGCATTCTGCCGTCATCTCCCGCATTAAAGTTTTGAGTGACCTGGATATTGCCGAGCGCCGCATTCCGCAGGACGGCCGCTTCCGCGTCAAGTACAAGGGCCGCTTCATCGACTTGCGTGTCTCCATCATGCCGGCAAGCCACGGCGAAGATGCGGTTCTCCGCGTCCTCGACAAAGAAACTCTGTCTGAGAAATTCCAAAGCCTGAGTCTGGACGTCGTCGGCTTTTCGCAGGACGAAATGGCTCGCTTCCGCCGCTACATCCGCGAACCCTACGGCATGGTGCTCGTTACCGGTCCCACGGGTTCCGGCAAGACCACCACGCTTTACGCGGCCATAAACGAAATCAAGTCAGACGAAGACAAGATCATCACCATTGAAGATCCCGTGGAATATCAACTTCGTGGCATTACGCAAATTCCAGTCAACGAAAAGAAGGGCCTTACTTTCGCCCGCGGGTTGCGCTCGATCTTGCGACACGATCCGGACAAAATCATGGTCGGTGAAATCCGCGATCAGGAAACCGCGCAGATCGCTATTCAATCCGCACTTACCGGGCACCTGGTTTTTACAACCGTTCATGCGAACAACGTCACCGACGTCATCGGCCGTTTTATCAACATGGGTGTCGAGCCATACAATTTCGTTTCTGCTCTTAATTGCATCATGGCGCAACGCCTGGTCCGTATCATCTGTCCGAACTGCAAGCGCGTAAAGAAAGTCTCCGGGGACGAGCTTCGCGAAGCCGGATTCAAGCCCGAGGACGCGCAGAATACCCATATCAGCGAAGGTGCTGGATGCCTGGAATGCTCCGGCACGGGTTATCACGGCCGTACTGCTATCTGCGAATTACTCGACCTTTCGGACCGGATTCGCGAGATGATTATCGACAGGAGACCCACTTCCGAAATCAAGCGAATTGCCCGCGAGGAAGGCATGATCACACTGCGCGAAAGCGGCATGGCAAAGGCAAAGTTGGGCATTACCACGCTGCGCGAAATCAATAAGGTGACTTTCGTTGATTGAAGCTGTCACATACCGACAAGGCATTTACAAGAGCAACTTTGTCAGGAAGGTCGCTCTTTGGCTGGACGCTCAGGCTCATCCGCCCATCGCCATTGAAATCGCTCCTGACCGCATCTCGGGCGCGCGATTTACCCGTACTGGTTCGCTCGATGGTTTCGCGGTTGAGGCTCTTCCGCCCGGGGCGATCGTTCCTTCCGCGGTGGAAACGAATATTGTCAACGCGGCGGCTGTTCGCACCGCGATGGACGGGGTTTGCGAACGTCTGCGCGCGAAGAGTGAAGTTGCGGCGCTGCTGCTTCCCGACACGGTGATCCGCGTTTTTGTCCAGCACTTCGAGCAGTTCCCTCGCAGCGCCAAGGAAGCTGTTCCGATGTTGCGCTGGAAGCTCAAGAAAAGTGTGCCATTCGAGGTCGATGAAACCCTCATTTCCTATATGCGTCAGGC
>QHYO01000081.1 GCA_003224135.1 Acidobacteriota bacterium
TTTCCGCAAAACTGTGATTCGCAAACACCACGCGCTCTGCGGCATTCACCACGAGCACGCCTTCCACCATGCTGCCCAGAATCGCAGAGGAAAGATTTCGCTCTTCTGTCAACGTGCGAATCGTGCGATCCAGCCGCGCCGCAGTTTGGTTCAGGGAGTCGCTCAGAACATCAAGGGCGTCTCCGGTGGCGTCCGAAGCCTGCGCGCGGAAATCTCCTTCTGCCACGCGCTGCGAAACCGCCGTAAGCCGCTCGATGCGGTCCGAGAAATTACGCGAAACCAGGACCACAGCGATGCCTGCGATCAGTAAAATCAGAGCCGATGCGAACCACAAACCCCGGCGCAACGGCCATAAAACCTGTCCAACGGCTTCCTCCGGAAATGCGAAGCGCAAAATGTAAGGTTTTCCCGATGGAGATGTTTGCCGCACCGCGTAGTAAAGCAAGTCGCGATTGATCGTGGCGCTATGCCGCACAGAGTGGCCGGAGCCTTCTCTGAGGGCTTGTATAATTTCCGGGCGCCCGGCATGGTTTTCCATCGTCTTCGGATCGGATTGCGAATCCGAGAGCACCAGCCCGTCCGCGGTAACCACAGTGATTCGCGCGCCGCTTGCGGCAATGTGGCGCGTCCACGTTTCTAACGCGGCAATTTCTTCCGGTTTTTCGGGAGGGATCGAACTCAGTTGCGGGGGATTTGCCTGCGCGATGCGCGCTATGGCGACGAGTTGTTCAAATCCTGTACGGACGTAGTCGTGTTGCAGAGCGCGGTCCGCGAAAAAATCCACGGCGATCAGCACGCTCAACAGCAGCACGAAAAAAGCCAGCGCGAGTTTTGTGAAAAGATTACGCCGCACGTGTCTCGAAAAGGTAGCCCGCCCCGCGAACCGTCTTCAGATGAAGCGGATTCTCGGGATCCGGTTCGATTTTCTCTCGCAGCCGGCGCACGTAAACATCCACGCTGCGCGGCGTCACAAAACGGTCAGTTCCCCACACGGCATCGAGCAACTGATCGCGGGTGAACACGCGGTTCGGACGCGACGCCAGATAGTAGAGCAGGCGAAACTCAAGAGTACTTAACGGTACTGTCTTTCCCAAGTAACTTACGCGGTAGGATGCCGGATCGATCGACAATTTCCCAATTTCAATGGTGCGCGGCGCGTCCACGGCAGGCTCCGCTCGCCGTAACAAGGCTTTTACCCGTGCGATCAGTTCGCGCGGACTGAAAGGCTTCGTGACGTAATCGTCCGCACCCATTTCCAAACCTACCACGCGGTCGGCTTCGTCGCCGCGCGCCGTCAGCATCAAAATCGGCAAACGGTTCAGGGATTCGTCCTTGCGAATTTCGCGGCAAATATCGAGCCCGGAAAGCTTCGGCAGCATCAGGTCGAGCAGGAGCAAATCGGGCGGAGACTTTTTGAGAGTGCTCAGGCCGGTGGCGCCGTCATTTGCACCATTCACCTGAAACCCCTCATTCGCGAGGTTGTAACGAACCAGCTCTACGATGTCGCGGTCGTCTTCAATGATAAGGATGCGTTTCATTCGGGTGGAGCGTACCGATCGTTGGCTGGGCAGAAGTTTATCGCAGCCGGGCGAAATGCGGTAGGCAGCTTTCTGATTTAGAGTCCCGTTAACGGGTCGTAACATAAGGCTAGGCCAAGTGTTACAAGTCGCGCGTAACGAGGCGTTTACATGAATGTGAATGAATGATGAATATGCCAAAGCGCAAAGTTTCCATTTTTCGGCTTCTAACGGCCCGAGGTGGTCGTAAATGCCAGAGAAAGCAGCGTTTTTTGCTCTAGCTCGTGGGCTTTTGCGGAACCGGTGGCCGGGCTGGCGCTCGAGGAACGTTTGACGGAGCGAAGGCTGAGGCCGCGTTCCTGAACGAGCTGTGTCAGGCGAGGCATCACGTAGAAAAACGCACCCATGTTGCGGGGCTCCTCCTGAACCCAGATGACTTCTCGGGCGTTCGGGTGGGCGTCCAGCGCGGCGGCAATTTCCGGGCGCGGAAGAGGATAGAGCTGGTCCAGGAACAAGATCGCCGTGCCGGTGTCCTTGCGCTTGCGACGTTCAGCTTTCAATTCGTGGCCGACCTTGCCGCTGGCAATCAGGACATGCTTTGCATCGGCAATTTCTCGGTCGGGAACCACGGGCAAAAAGTGTGGCTGCGTAAGATCTTCCACATTGGAGGAAGCTTCAGGATGTCGAAGCATGCTTTTCGGCGTGAATACGATCAAGGGCTTTCGCCACGGCCGGCGCGCCTGGCGGCGGAGCATGTGGAAGTATTGCGCCGCGCTGGAAGGCTGGCAGATTTGCATATTTTCTTCCGCGGCAAGCTGCAAAAAGCGTTCAAGGCGGGCGCTTGAGTGCTCGGGACCCTGACCTTCAAAACCGTGAGGAAGCAACAAGACCACACCCGACGGTAGATCCCATTTGTCCTCACCCGCGCTGATGAACTGGTCGATGATGACCTGCGCGCCGTTGACGAAGTCTCCGAACTGCGCTTCCCACAGAACGAGAGCTTCGGGATAGTCGCGGCTGAAACCGTATTCAAAACCGAGGCACCCGGCTTCAGAGAGTGGCGAGTTGTGAATTTCACAGAAGGGCTGACTGGGCGCGAGATTCGCAAGTGGAACGTAAGTTTCTTCGGACTCTGCGTCCACAAGTACGGCGTGGCGTTGATTGAATGTGCCGCGCTGCGTGTCTTGGCCGGTAAGGCGGAGCGGCGTGCCTTCAAGCAAGAGCGAACCGAAAGCGAGCGCCTCGGCAAAACCATAATCAATCGCTCGTTTGCCGTGGCCCATTTCCGCTCGTTGTTCGAGCAGTTTGACGATTTTCGGATGGATGTGAAATCCTTCCGGAACACGCACCAGTGCATCCGTAATTTCCGCGAGCTTTTCCGCGGAAACGCCGGTTTCCGCTTCGTATTCAGGACGAAACTTTCCGCGATGAAATGCCGACCAGTAGGGCGGCAACTGGCGAAGGTGGGGATTTTTCTTCAATTGGCCGGCTTTGGTCTGTTCGATTTCGTATTCTGCGCGGACAGCTGCAACCGTTTTCGTTGCGTCGACGCCGACGCGCTCTGCGTAGAGCCTCCAGAGAGGCGGATGATTTTTGATGCGTTCGTAAAGGCGCGGCTGGGTGATGGTTGGATCGTCGACTTCGCTGTGGCCGTGGCGGCGATAGCCAATCAAGTCCACCACCACATCGCTCCCGAACGTCGCGCGATAATCCGCTGCGATTTGGCCGACACGCACGACGGCGTCGGGATCTTCGGCATTGACGTGGAAAACGGGAACATTCTGGCGCTTCGCAAGATCGGCAGCGTAGCGAGAAGAGTGTTCCTGCACGGGTCGCGTGGTGAAGCCGATCAAGTTATTGACGATGATCTGTATCGTACCGCCGACGCTGTAAGCCTTCAGGTCCGCGAAGTTCAGCGTTTCGGCAAAAATTCCCTGGCCAGCGAAAGCAGCGTCTCCATGCATGACGATCGGAACAACTTTGTTGGCGTCGAATTCGGTTTTGCCCCCTGCATAGCGCGTGAGTTTTGCACGAGCGCGGCCGACAGCGACGGGATCGACGGCTTCAAGGTGACTCGGGTTCGAGACGAGGTGGATACCAATTTCTTTTCCGTGCGCAGT
>QHYO01000596.1 GCA_003224135.1 Acidobacteriota bacterium
CCGAAGGAGGAAAGTATCTGGAACGCGTCCCAGGCGGCGACATGGAAAAAACGCTCTCCTCGGTGACGGCTTTCTATCAGCGCCTGCTAGAAAAAACCAAAGTGTTGCCAGGTGTGGAGTCCGCCGCGGTAATCGGCGCATTGCCCACGCGCTGCTGCCCGGAATTCTATTCGTTTGCGATTCTCGGACATCCAGCCCCGCCTCCTGGAAATCGTCCGCGAGCCGGATACAGTGAGGTCAGCTCCGAAATATTCAGCACCCTAAAGATTCCGCTGGTCAAAGGCCGCTACCTCGGTGAGTACGATACGGAAGCCGCACCATGGGTCATCGCGATAAACCAGTCTTTTGCGCGCAAGTTTTTCTCCAACGAGGATCCCATCGGCCAGCAAATTCTTCTACGCTACGATCCCTACCCGGTCGACGAGCTGCGTCCCCGTCAAATCGTCGGCATTGTAGGCGACGTCAAACATTTTGGCTTGGGAGAAGAAACCCCTCCATTTGTCTACGCACCTTTCACACAACAGCCGGCAGTGTTTCCCGGCGGCGCAGCGAGGGCACACCTGCATAAAGCACTAGTGCTGCGAACACCTTCGGGCCCGATGAGCGGCGGGAAAAATTTGGCGGTCAGTTTCAAGCAAGCTTTGGCGGAGATCGATCCCAATCAGCCCGTCACCAACATCATGACCATGGAAGACGTTTTGTCGGCGTCCCTTGGTGATTACCGGTTCTATATGGAGCTGCTCGGAATCTTCGCGGGCGTTGCGGTCCTGCTTGCCGCCGTGGGCATCTACGGCGTAATGTCCTATTCGATCAGCGAGCGCACGCACGAGATTGGCATCCGCATGGCGCTCGGCGCGCGTAAGGGTGACGTCCTAGGCTTGGTCGCCAAACTTGGACTCAAGCTCACCTCCATAGGTGTGGCCATTGGAGTCGCCCTGGCCTTCGGCGTCACTCGCTTGATCTCCACGTTCCTCTTCGGAGTCAAGCCCGCAGATCCGCTAACGTACGCCGCGGTCGCGCTAAGTCTGGCCGCCATTGCATTGCTGGCTTGCTACATTCCGGCGCGGCGCGCCACGCGCGTTGACCCCATGATCGCCCTGCGCTACGAATAGAACTTAGCTCCCAGTCGCTTGTTTGTTTAGGTGCCAACTCGGACGCATAGATCACAGCTTTTGCCTCTCGAAAATTTCGCCCTTGAACCCTTGCACAGTGCTAATCTTCTTCATAGCCGTCTCCTTTTCTTGTGCCTCGCGCACGTCATTCATCGGGAGCTTATCGCATCCCGCTGGAGACCGGCCTTCTCCTCTCTGATTAACGCTGCGCGCCTCCCCGCTTCGATGTTCCTGGGCATCTCGGTATGAGTGTACACGTCGAGTGTCAGGGAACCGCTCAGGGTATGTCCGAGCCTTTCTTGAACCGTCTTCAACGGAACCCGGTGACTTACAGGTTTAAGCTCCCACCCTTAACCGATGCGAAATTGGCGACAATTTGAGCGGATAATTGCCTGGCGTGAAAGTCTAAAATATAAAATTCGGTCAAGCCAAATGACTTCCGGAAATCGTGGCTTAGGAGGTTACGTGAGCCAATGGCCTCCTGGAAATTTCGTGGCAGCAGGGTCGCGCCGCAGCACGCGCATCGAGAAATCCGTCCCACTGATCGTCTTAGGTCAGAATCGGATGGGAGAGCCCTTCGTGGAGAGAACGGTCTCGGTCAGCCTCAATATGCATGGTTGCCGGTATCCCTCGCGCCATGACTACGGCGTTGGAACGTGGGTTACGCTGCAGGCGGTGGGATTAATCAGTTCCGAGGAAAAACCTGCGACAGTGCGGGCG
>QHYO01000082.1 GCA_003224135.1 Acidobacteriota bacterium
TGGCCGCCACGGCTGCGAACGGACGCATGTGTCCGCACGAGCTCCCCCAGCCCAGCGCTGTCGATGAAATCGACGCCCTGCAGATTCAACAGGATGCGATTGTGCCCATGTTCCAGAAAATTGCGAACCGTGTCGCGCAACATGCCAGTTCCTTCGGCAAGCGCAATTTTGCCGACGATATCGGCGACCACAGCGCCATTCGCCTGCCGCGAAGTGACGGTATTCTTCGCGGTAACACGTCTATTCATACTTAAGCCGAGCTCATCCAGGACTTTACAGGCGCTGGAGGCGATTTGGGACGACTCCGTGCGGACCACGATGACAGAGTGGCCTTCAAGTAGGACCCGGCGAAAAAACTCTGAGTCTTCCGAAGAACCAACACCGGATGAAGGTGCGGGGGCATCGGCATCGTGTGCGACACCGGCTCCGATGGCGGCACCTGCTCCCGCACCGGCTGCGCCGACCAACGCGGCGGCGCCGAATCCCAGAGCAAAAACCGGACCGACACCCGGAATCGCGAGGAGAGTTGCGGCGGCAACACCTGCAGACATGCCCGCTGCACCTCCGACAAAACCGCCTGCGTATGCTCCAAGCTGTTTTCCCATGCTTTTGGCTTCGCTCTCCGAGCGTGTGAGGTAGATGATCCGATCCTCTGGAACGTGATGCTCCAGCAAACTCTTTACGGCCTCTTCGGCGCGCTCACGCGCAGTGAATACTCCTATGGCGGTTTCCATGAGAGGCTCCTGTTCCAGTGCAGGCTTCCTCGGCCGAGTGCAAAAGCGCGGTCAAAGAGTCATGACATTAGGATATGGAAAAAGCGGGGCCCGAAACGGATTGGACGACCGGTCAGGAGTTTGGACCGAATTACGGACAAACACCCAAACGAAGGATGGCAAAGACCGAGTCCAGCAAGCGGCCGGTTGGCCAAGTCCCATTGAAACAGCGCGAGTCTACGCTTGGTTGTAGAACAGTTCAAGCGCAATGTTGCCAAGGCGAATGAATAGAAGCAGCTGCTGATGCAAGATTCAGAGGACTGGAGGGAGTTGGGCGAGGAACGATTGGCGGGCAGGGTCGAGAAGGAAAGCGTGCTCGAAGGCAGTGCGGTTGATGACGAGGAGGTTGGCAAACGAGAGCCCCATTTGCAGGGCGGCAGAATATTCTTCGAGCAGAGTGGTGTGGAACATGGCGGGATCGTCGGTGGAAAGGGTGACGGGAATACCGTGAGCAAAGAATCGTGGAAGCGGATGTTGTGAGAGATCGGAGGTGGCGGAGTTGAGTTGGATGTTGAGGGCGTTGGTGCGGAGGTTGCTGGTGGGGCAGATTTCGAGAGGGATTTTGCGTTCGGCGAGGGTGTTCATTAGGGCGGTGCTGCGAAGGGCGGCGATCCCGTGGCCGATGCGTTCGGCGTGAAGGATATCGATGGCATCCTTGATTTGTTCGGGGCCGCCGGTTTCGCCGGCGTGGACGAGAAGATGAAGGCCATGTTCGGCGGCATAGGAGTACGCGGAATGGAATTCGGAGAGGGGAACGGAAAGTTCGTCGCCGCCCAAGCCGAATGCGACGACTCCTGCGTTGCGGAGATCCGCGGCCATGCGCGCGACCTCCATCGCGGGAGCGGGGCCGAACTGGCGGACTGCGTCAAAGATGAATTGGACTTGCGGACCGGTCCCCGATTGGGCGCGGTGGTGGAAAACGTCGCGGAGTGCTGTGAAATTTGCGGTCACGTTTTGTTTGCGGAGAAGCATGACTCCGGCCGAGAGAGTAAGCTCGGCGTAAACGATGCCTTCCTCGTGGAGCGCTGCCGCGGCGTCTTCTGCGAGGAAGGCGTAGTCTTCCGGCTCGCGCAGGAAGGAAGTAGCCCATTTGTAGAGTTCGAGAAATTGCGTGAAGTTGCGAGTGCTGTAGCGGGAGTGGATTTCGTTCCAATCGACAGGGACCGAATATTTCTGCGCGAGTGACATTATGCGATGAGGGAGAAGTGTCCCTTCGAGGTGGAGATGGATTTCGGCCTTGGGGAGTTTGCGGAGGAGGAGTTTGGTTTCGGGACTGGAGGCCACGAGCATAGTTTAGCAGGCATGAGAGAAAGCAAAAGTAACGCAGATGCGCTCCAGGGCGCAGGATGAGCGGTTAATGGGGAAGTTGCGGTTGGCCGGCGTTTTTCCAGGCGGTGAGCCAATAGGAGCCGACGTCGGTGGCGGCGTCGGAGATTTGACGGATGAGGACGGCGCCCGCTTGATTATAGAAGTGGTCGTAATATTCGTCGGTGTAAGCGTTGAGGCCGCGGCGGGCGTCGCGATCAGCGTAGAGAATTGTTTCAAGCCAGCTATGCGAACTTAGGCAAGCTTCGAATGCGTGATCGGTGGGGTCAGCGATAAAGACTGCGTCGTTGGGACGCATGAAGAAGAACGAGGAGTAGCGGTCGACGAGGAGAGCGCCGAATCGCTCGTTGATGCCTTTTTGACCGGTTAGGTGGCCGTCCATGTTGTCGGTGGTGTTGAAGGGGTCATGTGCGGCAGCGACGTAGCTGGCGAGGACTGCGGCGTAGAGTTTTGCGTCCTCCCATTTCCCGGCGTGCATGGCGTCGGTGAGCTTCGCGCTGTAAACGCCAATCTGCCAGGGAAGAAGACCATTGGATTCCAGTTTGGACTTGCCGAATTTGGTGACGGCGGTTTTGTAGTCGCGCGGCAGGAGTTCGAACGGGAAGCGACCGTACTTTTCGAGATAGAGAAACTGATTCTTCCGCTCGGCGGGAGTTTTTTCGACGGTGACGAAAGGATCGTTCACGTGGTTGAGCAAATCGGTGCGGCTGCCATCGAAGAATGGGCGGAGGTCGGCGGGCAAAGTGTCGATAGCGCGATTGACGATGAGTTTGTTGGCGTTATTGCCCCAGGGAAAAGCCGCGGATGGAAAAATGGCGGACGCGCACGCAATTCCGAAAAGGCTGAGAATTTGGAACCGTCGGGACATTCCGAGCGAGCCTCGTTAGTTTGATGCTTCCAACCGCAGCGTGCTGCGCTTGCGGCTATAGGTGAAGTAAATCACAAGTCCGATCAGAAGCCATACAAAGAAACGAATCCAGTTCATGATGGGGAGTCCGGCCATAAGGAGCAGGCAGGTGAGAATCGTGATGATCGGTGCGATAGGTCCACCGGGTGCGCGGAAGGCACGGGGACGATCGGGCTCGCGATAACGAAGGATGAGGACGCCCGCGGCGACGAGAGCGAAGGCGAAGAGTGTGCCGATATTCGAGAGGTCGGCGAGCGTGCCGATGTCGAGCAGGCCGGCTGGGACCCCGTCGAGGAAGCCGGCGATCCAGGTGGAGAAGTACGGTGTGCGATAGCGGGGGTGTACGCGGCTAAAAATTTTTGGGAAAAGGCCGTCGCGAGACATTGCGAACCAGACGCGGGCTTGTCCGAGCTGGAAGACGAGTAGCGAGGAGATCATTCCCATCAATGCGCCGAGGAGAACGATCAGGCGGACGCTCGAGAAGTGAAGCTTTTTGAGCGTGTTGACGACCGGCGCCGCATCGTCACGGAGAGTCTGCCAAGGCACCAGACCGGTAAGTACGACTACGACGGCGATGTATAGGACGGTGCAAACGAGAAGTGTGGCGATGATGCCGATGGGCAAGTCGCGCTGCGGTCGATTGCACTCTTCGGCGGCGGTGGAGACAGAATCGAATCCGATGTAAGTGAAGAAGACGATAGAGCCGCCGGTGAGAATGCCGGGCCAGCCATTCGGCGCGAATGGATGGTAGTTGGCTGGATGAATGAAACGAGATGCGAAACCGACGAACACGAGAATGGCGATGATCTTGAGAAGCACCATGATGTTGTTGGTTTCAGCGGATTCGCGAATCCCGCGGACCAGAACTACAGTGAGCAGCATAACGATGATGAAAGCCGGCCAATTGAAGCCGACGTGCCAACCGGGACCGTAGAGCATGTTGCCGGCGAGGTCACTGAGTCCGCTGAGTCGAGAAGATCGACCATGTGGGCGGAGAAACCTACGCTGACGGCCATGTTGGAGACCGCATATTCGAGGATCAGGTCCCATCCGATGATCCACGCGATGAGTTCACCCATGGTGGCGTAGGTGTAAGTGTAGGCGCTGCCGGCGATGGGAATCATGGCGGCGAGCTCGGCGTAGCAGACGGAGGCGAATGCGCAAACGATCGCAACCAGAATAAAAGAGATGGCGATGGCGGGACCGGCTCCTGGACGGCCGAACGACTTGGAGTGGTAGATGAGGTACTGAAGGAGAGGAGCGTTGAGGACAGAGGAAACTTCAAGCTTTTGTCCGGCGATGGCAGTGCCAACGATCGTGAAGATGCCCGAACCGATGACGGCCCCGATGCCGAGGGAGGTCAGGCTGAGCCAACCGAGGGATTTTTTCAGCCGAATTTCTTGGTTTTCCGCATCGGAGAGAAGTTTATCGATGCCTTTGCAGCGGAAGAGCGGTGATGATGCCACCCGGGCGCTCCGATCGAATCCGGCAGCGACGGAGCGCGCCGGAAACGCATTTAAGGATTGAGGTGCGGGAGAGAATGTACCGCGGGAGGCGGACGGGACGCAACCGAGGCGGAGAGAACAGGGGTATAGGAGTAAAAAGCGTGTTTCAGACTTGCTGAAGCTGGGCGTAGCGTTCCACGAATTTTTTTGTTCCGCGGCCGGGAAAAGTGACGGAGAGGCGGCGGTCGTCTTCGTCGCCTTCAACGCCGACGATCGTGCCGACACCGTATTCAGGATGGCGGACGCGTTGGCCGAGCAGCGGATTCGCGTCGCCGCCGCGACGCACTGCGGGACGGCCGAAGCTTGAGGTGGGGCTGGAGCGCTGCGCTTGGCGCGCGGCAGGAACAGGCCCGCGGCGCACGCGCCGCAGAAATTCCTCAGCGGAGTAGGAATATTC
>QHYO01000595.1:0-519 GCA_003224135.1 Acidobacteriota bacterium
TCCGTCGCCGATGGTGATCCGTACCGGCGGTCCCTCGAATCGCGCTGTGACGGGGTTCAGCTTAGCGACAAAAGCATCGGAATTGTATTGATTCGGGGGCGCTTCAAACATGGTGTAAAGCAAACGCCCGTCCGCCAGCCACTGAAGTCCCGCATTCAATCGTGGATCCGATAGCACCGTTCTCGTGGTTCCCCGGTCCAGGTCAAAAAGTTCGATGGAGAGAGCCGAGATATATTGCTCGAGCCGCGATTTTACGTACGCAATCGAGCGCCCATCCGGAGACCAGACAGGCGAAGCCATCAATTCATTACCGGACACCGAAATCGGTTTTTTCTGCTCCCCGCCATTCGCTCCCATTACCCAAACTTCCTGCCCCAGGTCCGCATACGCCGGGGCCTTCAAAAATACAATTTGCGAACCGTCCGGTGAAACTGATGCCGACCAGCCTTCGTCACTCATTCTGCGCGGACTGCCGCCGAGGATCGAAAGAGTCCAAAGCGCTATTTTATTGGACGGCTC
>QHYO01000595.1:544-2584 GCA_003224135.1 Acidobacteriota bacterium
AAATTGAATGTATTTCTCCCGTTGCAGTAAGACGCAAGAAAGTCCCTGATTTATCCGAATAGGCCAGATATTTTCCGTCGGGAGAGATTGCGGACGCAGAAACTGCGTTTTCGGTGGCATTCGTCGTCAATCGCTGCAAGGTGGGCACAGATTGCGATGTTTTCGCGGACGAAGTGTGGCGCCAGCGGAGCCATCCCGCGGTGAACCCCGCCACCAAAACAATTGCCAGCGCCCCCGCTGCCCATAGCCATCGGCCAGGAGTCCGTGCGCGCCTTTTCGTGACTGATACTTGCGTCGAAAATCGATTGGTTTCCGTGTCGCGTTTCAGCCTCTTGAGGTCTGCTCTCAATTCCGCTGCGGACTGGCAGCGGACTTCGCGTTCTTTCTCCAGCGTCTTGCTGATCACTTCTTCAAGTCTTGCAGGCACTCCCGGATTCAAACGCACGGGCGCAACCGGTGTCTGATTCAGAATCGCTTCGAAAATAACGCCAGACGTCTCGCCACGGAAAGGTAATACCCCGGTGCACATCTCATACAAAACCACGCCGAACGAAAATAGATCCGTGCGGGCATCCAGAACTTTTCCGCGGACTTGTTCCGGGCTCATGTAGGCGACGGTCCCAATCGCAGACCCGGGGGAAGTCAAATGTTCTTCAAGAGTGAGCGTCGGTCCGCTTGAAGCGGCCTCGATATCCGGCTTAAGGGTAAGCTTCGCCAATCCGAAGTCGAGCACTTTAGCTTGATCGCGTCCCGTCACGAAGATGTTGGCAGGTTTGATGTCGCGATGAACGATGCTTTTACTATGCGCAGCATCCAGCGCATCGGCGATCTGGATTCCCAATTCCAGAACTCGCTCAATTGGCAGCGGCTTTCCTGAAATCAAATGTTTAAGCGTGCTTCCTTCCAGCAATTCCATGGCGATGAAGGTGCGACCGTCGCTCTCGTCGATTTCATAAATCGTGCAAATGTTTGGATGATTAAGCGCGGATGCGGAGCGCGCTTCGCGTCGAAAGCGTTCCGTATTTGCGGGTCGTGAGCGACTTCGTCCGGCAAAAACTTTAAAGCGACAAATCGGCCCAAGCGGACATCTTCTGCCTTGTAAACGACGCCCATTCCGCCGCCACCGAGTTTTTCAACGATTCGGTAATGCGAAACAATCTGACCGATGAGAGAAGAGGAGTCCGCCACTGGACGCACATCTTAAATTTTGGCGGACACCAAGTCAACGAAACGAAGACACGAAACGAAGAAGCGCGGAATCGGACTTCGAAGCCAGCGATTTCAGACTTCCTGGGGCGTAATCAATGCTGGTCGGAATGATTGATAGGCGGCTTCTCGAATGTGAACGGCGATTCGAGTCTGAATTCGATTCGACTGCCGGCTTTCACTTCAGCTTTTGCCGCTGTGAATGCCGCGATTACTGGTCCAGCAGCGGCTGTCGGATCTCCGCCGACCGCTGTGGCCCCGCCACTGTTTTCTCCTTTTTTCGCGATGGCCGAGGATTTGGCGGAAGCAGCGCCCTTCTTCTTGGTTCTCACGTCGCTGTCGACTTCGAGCCTTTGGCCGTTCATGATCAGGCTGACCAGTTCCAGCGTTATTTCCGCTTTTCCATGAATGTGCCCGCCCTTTTTTTTGTGCACCATGCGGATGTGCGCTTCCGTGCCGCGGGGAATCACCACGATATCGTTGATGAGTACCGAAGGATCGACCGTTCCGCTAAACAATTCGCCGGGACGGTCGTGCTTGGAACTGACATCGTCCGCGATGCGCACAGGAATTACCGTTCCTTCCGGTAACGTAATCGGCTGGTAGTCGTCAGGATTTTGTGGCGTACGGTCCTGCCGGGAGTCTTGGTCCTGCGTAACTGGCCGGGTCTCGCTTCCTTGAAAATTCTGATCAGGCAAAGGCGACGCGTGAATCTGCATAAAGGCGATGGAACTTGCCGCAGCCGTTAACACAAGAGATGAAAGTCGCGATGTATGCATTTTGGTTAGTCTCCGGGATTGGAGCCAATGAAAACATCGCGCTTTGTCTTGCGCC
>QHYO01000597.1 GCA_003224135.1 Acidobacteriota bacterium
GGCGTCGTGCGAATTTCCCGTCATCCGATAGGCCACGCGGTAAACGTACGTGCTGTGCCGCTCGACGAGCACACGATAGGCATCGCGCTCGCCAGCAAGTGTCCGCGCAACCGCGGCCGCGTCGCTGATCCCGCCAGCGTCAACCCTTTCGCTGCGCTCTCGCATTCTCACGATTAGACAGGTTTTTCCCTTCGCGGTTAGGTAGGCAGCCCCAGACAGGAGGCCGACAAGCGAACTCCGGCCGACGGTAAGGTATCACTTTGGAAGGATTGGGTTTATTGATTCCGCGCGAGGGAGGTGCTGCGAAAAGAAGCTACCTTCCTGGCGTGAGAATCTCGGGGGTGGGCAGCCTAGGGTTCATTCGTGGCGCAAGGCGTCCACAGGATTTATGCCGGCTGCGCGACGCGCTGGCAGCCAACACGCCGCCATGGACACCGCAAAGAGGAGCACCACGACACAAAGGTAGGTCAAAGGATCGGCCGCGCTAATGGCGTACAACATGGTTCCCATCAGGCGCGTCAGCGCCAGCGCAGCGACGAGGCCAGCACCCGCTCCAAGTGCCGCCATTGCGGCTCCCTGTGCCAGCACCAGGCGCAACACTTCACTTCGCTGAGCGCCCATCGCAATGCGCACACCGATTTCCTGCGTGCGCTGGCCTACAACGTAGGACACAACTCCGTAGATGCCAATGCTGGCAAGCATGAGCGCCAGCCCTGCGAAAATTCCCAGCAGAATCATCGAGAAGCGCCGCGCCGCCACCGAGTTCGCAATGATTTCATTCATCGTCTGCGCGCCAAAAACCACCTGCTGGTTGCTCATCCGCTCGCTGGCCCGCCGTAAAGATTCAAAAACTGGCGCTGAATTTTGTGAGCGCGCCAGCACGCCTATCCCAGAAGCCGACTGTGCCATGGCCTTGTCGGGTAGTTGCATGAACGGAGTATAGAGTTGCGCGCGTAGGGATTCCCTGTCATCGGTGTCCAGACCCCACTGCTTTACATGTCCTACCACGCCGACAATTTCCACCACCTGATCGGTGCTGTTGATGTGCAGGCGCCGGCCGATGGGATCTGCATGGCCGAAAAATTTGCCCGCCAGAGCATCGTCAATCACCGCCACCTTTTGCGCACGCTCGTCATCCCGACTGGTGAAAAATCGGCCGCTCTTGAGGGGAATGCTCATCACCTCCAGATAGTCTGGCTCGACAACGTAGTTCAACGCCCAATTCATGTCGTTCTCGCTCGCTGGCTTTGGCTGGCCGTCGATCCAGAACAGCCATTCGTCATCCGAAGCGAGCGGGAGCGCGCCCCATGAGAAGGAAACCGCCTGAACGCCGGGCGCGGATTGAAACTTCTCGTGGACTTCACGAAGCGCGGTCCGAACTGCATCCGGACTCGCCTGCGTCATGGACGGAGGAAGTGAAAATCCAAATGTCAGAACGTTCTTCGCATCGAATCCGGGATTCACGTTCCACAGCGCCGTCAACGTACGGATCATCAGTCCCGCGCCGATCAGCAAGACGAGCGCAAGCGCCATCTCGGCCGCAACAAGCGCGCGCTGCACGCGATGGCGCGTACCGCTGCCGCCGCGGCCACCTTCTTTGAGTGCCAGGTGTGCCCTCGCCTTCGTCGTTTTTAACGCGGGCATCAGTCCGAAGCAGATTCCCGCAAGCAACGAAATTGCTGCTGCGAAAATCAGAACTCGTCCGTCCATTCCGGCTTCCGTGGAACGCGGCAAGGTCATCGGCAGCACACGCAACGCGCCTTTTGTTCCGATTGCGGCAAGCAGTACGCCGAGTCCTCCACCGATTGCCGCCAGCAAGATGCTCTCGGTCAGCAGCTGCCGCAGGATTCGTCCTTGGCCGGCGCCCAGTGCCCTGCGAATGGCAAACTCGTGCGTTCGTCCTATGGAGCGCGCCAGCAGAAGATTGGCCACGTTCACGCAAGCGATAAGCAGCACGAATCCGACCGCACCAAATAACAACAGCAGAAACGGTTGCACCTGCCCGAGCATGCTTTTGCGCATCGGAATCACCGCGGCCCCGATGCCCTTGTCGACATCAGGATAGGTCGACGCAAGGTTCTGTGTGACGCCTTCCATATCCGCTCGTGCCTGCTCGATCGTGACGCCTGGCTTCAGCCGGCCAATTCCGTGAAGGCCCAAACCCGCGGCGCGATTCATCAGCAGAGGATTGTTCCACTGCCCGAGGGGGACGTAGAGTTCCCGTGAACGGAGAGTCCCCAGTAAGTCAAAGGTCGCGGGAGTCACTCCGATGATGGTGTAGTCCCTGCCGTCGAGTGTCAGGCTCTTTCCCAACACATCCGGCCGCGACGCAAATTTTCGATTCCAGAAGCTGGCGGTGATCATGACCGTGGGAGCCGCTCCCACGCGGTCCTCGCCGGGCGCGAAGTCGCGACCGATGACCGGAGCAACTGCGAGCTGTCTGAAGAACTCGGAACTCACAAAGAGCGCATCCAATTGCTCCGCTTCTCCGAGACCCGTAAGGATGAATGACGTTCCACGCTGGACCGCCATTGAAGAGAACGTCTGATTGTCTTTCTGCCAATCCAGGAAATTCGAAAAAGAAATGGAGCCGGTGGCGAAGTTGGGCTTGCTTTCATGCAGCGTGACAAGTTGTTCGGAATGCGGATAGGGCAGTGGGTTCAGCAGCACTCCATCTACTACGGAAAATAGCGCCGTGTTCGCTCCGATTCCCAGCGCAAGAGTGAGGATCGCGACCGCAGTGAAACCCGGATTCTTCTTCAGAATTCGCAGCCCGTATCGCACATCGTCCAGCAGGTCCCGCCACCAGCGTCCTCCCCACGCGTCTTGCGTTATTTCCTTCACGAGCACGGTGTTGCCAAACTCGCGTTGCGCCGCATGCTTTGCCTCCGCTAGGGGCTCGCCTCTCTCCACCCGTTGCCGTGCGGCCATCTCCAAATGGCCGCGCACCTCTTCCTCCAACTCCTCTTCCCGCCGCTGTCGCCGCCAAAATCTCACTCGCTACCACCGCCGTCCCCCTATTCGCTTCTTCCTCACTCATGCCTCAGCGCCACCATCGGATCGACTTGAGATGCTCGCCACGCTGGTAAGAAACCTGCCACTGCGGCGACCAGTGCCAGCACAGTCGCTGCGAACAGAATCGCGAGCGGGTCGGCGAATCCAAGACCGAACAACATGCTTTTCACCACATGAGTTCCTCCCAGCGCCAAAGGCACACCGATGGCGGTTCCGATCAGCACGAGCGCCAATGTCTCGCGCAGCACTTGCCAAAGAACATTCTCTTTCGCGGCCCCCAGCGCCAGGCGAATTCCGATGTCGCGCGTCCTCGAAGCCACGGTGTAGGACATGATTCCGTAAAGGCCAATGCTTGCCAGAAGCATTGCGAGAACGCCAAACGCTCCCGAAAGCTTCTCGACGAATCGATCGGTTTCGAGCGAGCCGTCCACCAGCCCCGCCATCGTGTGAATTTCAATCGCCGGAAGCGATGCGCTGGTTTCTTCTACGGCTTTGCGAAGCGCCACGCTCACGCTGGCCGGATCCGCAAATGTGCGGACTTCATAAATTGCGGCGGCCTGCTCCCACATGGGGTTGAAAAGAGGAGCGTAGACGCGCGGCGGAGTTTCTTCACGCAGGCTGTTATATTTCGCGTCCGCCGCCACGCCGACAACTTCCATATCCGCCGGATTGCCGGGATACGTATCGCGGACGCGTTTTCCTATGGGATTCACGTTGGGGAAAAAACGCCGGGCAAAGGTTTCGTTGATGACTCCGCCGCGCACTCCAGCGCTGCTGTCTTCTAGGCCGATCTCTCGTCCCATCAGAATCGGAATTCCCATCGTGGAAAAATAGCCAGGACCGACATGATCGAACGCCGCATCCATCTCCTCATTCGGTTTCGGCGTGTATCCTTCGACCGCAATCGGATCGCCAGATTCCGAGTGACTGAACAACCCATTGTGTGACACCGTCGCACCGTGCAATCCGGGAATCGCTGAAATTCTCTCCAGCAACTGCCGGTACATGCGAGTTCCCGCCGCGCCTTTGTACCCTCCGGCAGTAGCGTTCACCCGAAACAGCAACAGATTTTCGCGGTTGTAACCGAGATTAACCTGACTGAGCCTTGAGAGGCTGTGTACGAACAGCCCGGCTGCTACCAGCAAAACCAGCGATATGGCCACCTGCATCACAACCAGCATTTTGCCCAGAGGCAGCCGCCCTCGGACCGGCTCTCCGCTCACTCCCACGGTCGCGGATTTCAGAACCGGCGATAGATTTGGGCGCGTGGCATGCAACGAAGGAATGAACCCGAAAAGAATTGTCGTCAACACCGTCACACCCAGCGTGAAACCGAGCACGCGTAAATCGGGTATCAGATGAAGCTGAATGGCTCCAGGTCGTGTCGCCGCTTGTGAAACCACGCGCAGCAACAACGTGTCGGCCCAGTACGCCAGCACAACTCCCGCAAAAGCGCCAAGGAACGCCAAAAGTAGGCTCTCCGCCAAAAGCTGCCGAATCAGCCGCACGCGGCCAGCCCCGATAGCGATCCGCATCGCGAATTCCTTTTGCCTGGCTGCTCCGCGAGCGAGCACCAGATTCGCCACATTTGCGCACGCAATCAACAGCACTAATCCGACGAGCACCATTAGAAACAGCAGCGGTGTGCCAAAATCCGCGTGCAGTGTCGAGGCGCCATGCGCGCCAGGCTGCACATTGAGCCGCTGATCCAAATAATTTCTGGGCTCCGCCGCTGTCATTGCCGATCCCGCCGCGGATTCCAGCATGCGATTAAACACCACGTTGATTCGCGTCCTGGCCTGCGCCAGCGGTAGGTCTGGTTTCAAGCGCGCCATCACCTGGATCCACATGTGCTGGTTCGTGATTCCTTGTGGCGAGGGGCTAAGGAGGTCCCGTCCCGGATAGATGGTGTCCTGCATCATCATCGGAATCCAGATATCCGGCGCCTCTCCAACCGTCTCACCAAAAAATTCCGGAGGCGCAACGCCGACAATTTCAAATGAGCTGCGCCCGATCTGTATCGTCCTTCCGAGCATGGACGGGTTCAAACCGAAACGCTGCCTCCAAAAAACATAGCTCACAACCGCAATCGGCGAACCGCCGCGCGCCCGGTCTACTTCGGTTCCAAACATCCTTCCGGCCGCGGGCTTTATTCCGAGGGTGGCGAAATAATCTCCAGTGACTAATTTGACCCGATCGGTTTCTTTTTTTCCGCCTGAACCTGCGGATGAATCTCCCAGGTTCACTTCCATATCCGGCAGGCTGCTGTCCGCGGCGAGAATTCCGGCGAAGAGATCATTGTGGTCACGCAGGTATTCGAACTCGGAATACGCTAACAGCGAGCGGTCTCCTGTTTGACTGCCAAACTGACCTCCGTGCGCGTCAGGGTCCGTGAGCACCACAAGCTGCTCGGGGTGCGCAACCGGAAGCGACTTCAGAAGTGCGGAATCAAGGACGCTGAAAATCGCGGTGTTTGCCCCAATCCCTAGCGCCAGTGTCAACACTGCCACCGCTGTGAATCCGGGATTCTTCCTCAGAATTCGCAGACCATGCCGCGAGTCCTCCAGCAGGTCTCGCCACCAGCGTCCTCCCCACGCGTCTTGCGTTACCTCTTTCAGCAAAGAAAAATTGCCCAGCTCGCGTCGCGCGGCTTGCGCTGCCGCAGTTTTTGATGCGCCGCGTGCGACGAGATCTTCGGCCGCCATCGTTACGTGCGACTCGAGCTCTTCGTTCAGCTCTTGGGCACGTTTCTCGCGATCCAGCCATTCGAAGTTCATGATTCTGTCTCATTCTTGGCGGAGTTCAGCACTCCGCCGATTGCCTCCGTCAACTGCTGCCAGCGCGAGCGTTCCTGTGCCAGCTGCCGCTTTCCCGCGGCCGTCAATCGATAATATTTTGCACGTTGTTTGTTCTCGGATATTTTCCACTCTGCAGCGACCCACTTCTGCTTTTCCAGCCGGTGCAATGCCGGATAAAGCGAGCCTGTGTCCACCTGCAGCATTTCGCCGGAGCGGTTCCGGATTGCCACGCTGATGCCGTAACCGTGTTGCGCTCCCCACTGCAATGTTTGCAGGATCATCAGATCCAAGGTTCCCTGCAGAAGTTCAACCCGGTTTCGATACTGCTGTTTCGCCATGGTTTTAATCCTTACGACCTGTTGCAGCGAGGCATCCATGTAGAATGACTACATCCACGCCGGTAGAGTGTCTACCTCCTACGGCCTGAATGTCAAGATGCGGTATCATGGTCTGCTGCGAAAGGGGATTCGCTTGATTCCACGCTATACCCGCGAAGAAATGGGCCGCGTCTGGAGCGACGCTAACAAATACTCCAAGTGGCTCGAAGTCGAGCTGGCTGCCACGGAAACGCTCGCGGAATCGGGCGAAGTTCCGAAGCAAGCCGCTGCCACAATTCGCGCCCGCGCCAAAGTCGACGCCGCGCGCATCAACGAATTGGAAACGCGCGTAAAACACGACGTCATCGCATTCACCATGAACGTGGGCGAATCCATCGGCGATCCCGCAGCTGCGCGCTGGCTGCACTATGGAATGACTTCAAACGACGTAGTGGACACCGCGCAGGCGCTGCTGGTTCGCGATGCATCACGCTTGATTGAAGCGGCGCTTGTGAAATTCGGTGATGTGCTGGCGCGCCGCGCGCAGGAATTTCGCCACACGCCGCAAATTGGCCGCACTCACGGAATTCACGCCGAGCCGATCACCTTCGGCCTGAAAATTGCCAACTGGTACGCGGAAAATCAGCGCAACATCGAACGATTTGAAGACGCCGCGGCGCAAATGCGTGTTGGAAAGATTTCTGGTGCGGTCGGCAACGCTTCGCACCTGGGTCCAGAAATTGAAGAGCGTATCTGCCAGCGCCTCGGCCTGAATGTTGCGCCCGTTGCCTCGCAAGTGATTCAACGCGACCGCCACGCGCACTATGTCAGCACGCTTGCGCTGATCGCCGCGACGCTTGAAAAAATCGCCATCGAAATTCGGCACTTGCAACGCACAGAAGTGCGTGAAGCGGAAGAGCCGTTTGGCGGCGAACAGCGCGGCAGCTCCGCGATGCCGCACAAACGCAATCCCGTAACC